>JBBQPV010000009.1:0-13368 GCA_038216925.1 Bdellovibrionia bacterium | reverse complement strand
CTCCCTGTGCTGCTTTTACCGCGGCTCAATCAGGCAATCTTATTCAAATAGATGGGGGAACTTATCGAGGAGATGTTTGCGAACTCCTCACCAATGGCGTCACAATTCGAGGGGTCAATGGCAGACCTATCATAGATGCTGCAGGTAAGAACTCCCAAGGAAAAGGCACTTGGATTATTACCGGAAATAATACTGTCATCGAAAATGTTGAAATGATGGGAGCCACTGTGCCAGATCAAAATGGCGCGGCCATTCGCCTACAAGGAAATAATTTTACCCTTAGAAATAGTTATATTCATGACAATGAAAACGGTATTCTCACTAATGCCTCTCCATCAAGTGAAGTACTCATTGAGAATTCGGAATTTGCCTACAATGGCTTTGGAGATGGGTTCACCCACAATATGTACATTGGCGCAGTAGCTAAATTTACACTTCAGTTTAGTTACTCTCATCATGCAAAAACCGGCCACTTAGTAAAATCCAGAGCCGCTCAAAATTTCATTTTATATAATCGCCTCAGTGATGAAGCTTCCGGCACGGCAAGTTATGAACTTGATCTTCCTAATGGTGGCAACTCATACGTGATTGGAAATATAATTCATCAAGGTAGCCAAACTGATAATCCCACGATTTTTGCGTTTAGAGAAGAGGGCGCCGGTTCAAATTCAAGTTCCCTACTCTATGTGATCAACAACACTTTCATAAATGAGAATTCCTCGGGACTTTTTATAAATGCGCAGAATGGAACGTCTCCGGCCGTCATTCAAAATAATATTTTTTATGGCCCAGGTATGATTACAAATCAGGCTGGTGCATCTCTCATTTCAAATTACAATGGAGCCGGTCCACTATTTGTAAACATGGCAAATTATGATTACCGATTACAACCAGGTTCACCTTGCCTTGGCGCAGGCTCTAGTCCCGGTCAAGGAAACGGTTTTTCTCTCACGCCACTTTACGTTTTTCAAAATGGAGTGGGAAGTACGCCCCGCCCAGCACAAAATCCATTAAATATTGGAGCTTTTTAAATCCCGGTTCTAATTCTAGTGTTCTCATTAAAACCGAGCATCGGTTATTCAGAATCAGTTGCGGATCAAGACTTTCAATCGGCAGTCGATAAAGTAGTTATCTCCTTTGCACCTCTAGTAAAAACTCTTCCGACGAGTATTTACACCTATCACTATGTGACGTTGGAAAAATTGACCTTGTTAACTGGGATCACCTTGGAGAACGGGTTGATTCCCCTCAGTTCAAATCTGGTCCCATCATTGGTTAGCCAAATGGTGGACATGATTTCCGATTCATCAAGAATTAATAAATACGGCGGATTTTTTGTAGCCACTGATCCCGTGGGCAGTCGAGATTTTGGGTATTTAAAATGGATTTTATATAGAGTGGAAATGCCCGAGGGGACTAACTATCTTGATCTAGGAGAACGGTTTCATCCAAATGGAGTGAAATTCAGTTTGGACACTCGGGCGGCGCTCGCTAAACTGGGATGTATGGTTTCCGATACTGGACCTTTTCTCGATCTGGGAATATTTGGACCTTCTGTAGCCACGGCGCCCTGCCTTCCCGTTGCTATTGCTATGTTTAAGAAAATGAACATCGATGCCGTCGCCTATAACTGGATAGATTATTACCGGCCACCCGGTGCAGATGTACTAGGAATGGGTTGTTCTGAAAGACGGAAAATTATTTCCGAAGGAAAAGGCTCACAAACATTCGATCTCATTTCCAATCGGTTTACAAAAAATATGAAAATATTTGCTTTTGATCAGCTCCCTACAGATTCCGAGAGTCTCCGTGAATTGGCCATACTAAATGAAATTTTAAAGGAGCGATCACCAAAATTGACATTTGTAGACAGTCGATTCAACTTATCTGCCCCAATCCATGACAAAGAAGCCTACATCAAATCTAATATTATGTGCTGCCAGTAGCACTTCACCCTTAAGTTTATATGCTCAAATACCGAGTAAATAGTAGGGCTTAGCTTATACAAGGTGGAGTGAAAATTGGCATATAAATCCTTCCGTTTTAAACTAGTGGTTCACATTTTTCTTGTAGGCATTTTGTTTAGCTACGTCAATTGCACTGACACCTCCTATTTACCTGGATTAAAATCAGTTGGATTTTCTAGCTCCGCACCAGACGTATCTAGCCCACTTGCGCCCGTAGTGCCTATCGGTCCCATCGTTCCCACGGCAGCGGTTTGTACTCCACCCCGCTCTCCAGTTGACACTTCAAGCATGGGCACTGTTGTGGGAACAGGAACTCCGGCAAGTTGCACGGAAACAGCTTTTAGCGCCGCCCTTCAATCGGGTGGAATTATCACTTTTAATTGTGGTCCAAATCCCGTCACAATTCCCATTAGTTCAGAAAAGACTATTCGCGCTGATGTCAGCACCACAATTGATGGTAATGGATTGATCACATTGGACGGACAGCACAGGACGCGGATTTTGCACTTCAATGGAACAAATTGGCAAACAAATACAAATGTTCTCACGGTTCAAAACATGACTTTTACGAACGCAAAAAGTGACGGCCCTATGCTTTCTCCGGCACCACCACCTTGCTCAAATGGATATAAACCAGACGCTGGTGGGGCGGCCATTTTTATACGAGACGGAATACTAAGAGTTTTTAATAGCCAGTTTCTTAACGGAGCAACTCCTTCCCCAGGCCCCGATGTCTCAGGCGGCGCAATTTATATATTAGGCTCTGCTGAAGCATTAATTGTTGGTAGCACCTTCACGTCCAATCACGGTGCTAATGGGGGCGCTATAGGGGCTCTCTTCGGAAATCTGAAGATTTTTAATAGCAATTTCACTCTCAACTCTGCCACAGGCAGCGGGGCAAATTATGTTGATCCAAACTGTCACGCTACGGATCGAGATTCGGGAGATGGGGGCAATGGCGGCGCAGTTGTCATTGACGGTGCAGAAAATTATGCTATGGAATTTTGCGGCAATAACTTCATCCAAAATAGTGCGGGCGTAGGTGGATTAGGAGGGGCGATTTTTCGCACACCTGATGGCGCTAAGCAGACTTCTACAATTGATAAATCAACATTTGACGGAAATTTTGCGCCCAGTGGGGGCGCAGTCTATTTTCATTTTTCTGTGCTGAATATTTTTTCTTCTACCTTTTCAAACAACAGTGCCTCTGGTGCTGGTGGGGCAATATTTGTCGACAGTAGCGACGTTAATTTTATCAACGACACCTTTTACAAAAATGAAAGTAGAGGTGGTCTAGGTGGAGCACTTGCATTGTTTGGAAATGGTGGAAGCTTAACCAATATTACATTCTCTGGAAATCAAGCTTCCGGAGGTGGCGGATTATTTGGTGGGGCTATTGCCGGCGGCACCACTCTTACAATTACAAATACATTATTTTTCAATAATTTGAGTAATGATTGCGGAGGGCCCATGGCCTGTCATGACGGTGCAAGTCAGGGCAGTAATAATTTGCAGTGGCCGCAAAATCACGTTGCGTGTTCTTCTCCGGATACTCTTTGTTCCACCGGCACAGTTTTCAGAGACAGTTTATTGAGTTCAACTATTGAGTCAAATGGTGGACCAACAAAAACCATTCTTCCATTAAGCGGGAGCCCAGCACTTGGCGCCGGCACTAGTTGTCCCTCAACTGATCAACGAGGACGGCCGCGTAGTCCAGGAACCTGTACTCTTGGAGCAGTTGAAGGAAACAGTAGGTTTTAATCCGCTCTTTTTCATCGATAATTAAAGAAATACCCATTTAGGCTACTGATGAGTTCAAACTTATCAGGGGGCATCGTATGAAATTTAAATTGGAGATGTTGCTGGGAATTATCTTATTAGGTTCTACTGCATCCGCAAATATCTGTAACAGAACCTTGGCAGTAAAGCATGAAATAGAGTCCGTAACAAAAACGTCGTGCGATCAAATTACTGATAAAGATTTAAATGCGATCACACATTTGGAATTAAGTGGGAAAGAAATTTCAACTTTGAAAGAAGGTGATTTTCAAGGACTTCCATCTCTTAAAGTGCTCCGTTTATCTGGAAATAAGTTAACTTCCCTTCCAGTAAATTTATTTGAAAATCTTACCTCACTTGAAGAGATCTCCCTTGAATTCAATAATATATCAAAAATTCAGCTTGGAACTTTCGCGGGCCTTTCCCGACTTACTTTTCTAAGCCTACATTATAACAATATTCGCAGTATTGACGCGTTTGCATTTCGTGACCTCACTAGCCTGGAATCACTTGCAGTCAGTTTTAATAGACTTAGCCGAGTTGAACAAAATACCTTCACCGGTTTAACTCACTTAAAAAAATTAAACATCAGAGCCAACCCGATATATTTTTTGGATGAAAGAGCATTTTCAGATCTAGGTTTACTGGAGGTTTTGGATTTAACTGGGCTGAACGCCGGGTCTTTGCATGTTGATTTGTTTGAAAAATTAATAAACTTGAATTCGTTATCTCTCGCCGCGGGAGTTTTGAGAAGTTTGCCAACTGGAATATTTAGAAACCAAATTTCCCTCGTTGAGCTATCTCTTGCCGAAAACCGCCTAACCGAATTGCCCCTCGCACTGAAAGATTTGAGTATACTTAAATATCTTAATCTCGAGGGTAACTTTATCTCAAGTTTACCTCCCCGTGGTTTTGGTCAGATGCCTCGGCTTCAAGAGGTTGACCTGAGCAATAATTTAATTAACGATATTCCGGTCGGTGTGTTTGATGTGTTGGAATCATTAGATACTTTAATGTTGCAAGGTAACAAATTGACCACCTTGCCACCACATTTGTTTAGAGGCTTGACCTCGTTAAGAGGTGCTAATTTAGACCAGAATGCGTTGACCGTAATTGGGAACGGAGTGTTTGAAGACTTGAGGCCGACCGCCGAAGTTTATCTCCGAGGCAATAACTTGGACTCAGACACGGTCATGCGCTTAAAGCTAAAGTTAGGTTCAAGGTTTTATTATAAATAATAATCGCCGAAGTTATAACCTAATCGTCATTATAGTTAAACCGTACATCAAATAACAAGCGGTCCCCTTCAGTGTCAGGTGGTGCGGTATGAATGGTTGATTCAAAACGTTCCTTGATAGACGCAACACTTTGAAGATAAAAATTAATCCGTTCATCACTAAGGTTTTTTTATCGCACAATTTTTGATTGATTGGGCTCTTGAGTCTGAAACGATGCGGTTACTCCAATTTCTGCACAACCGTTTAGTTCCATTATTTTTTTGGGATCAAAAAACATGAGATCCCCTCTCTGATTCAAAACAATGAGCTTTCCATTCCTTGAAAATGCTGGGTAAGTAATATTGCCATGTAATTCAGTGGAAAATTGTATTTGTCTGGATGACTGAGTTTTAAGATCTCTAAAATAAATCACGGCTCTCTTGTCGTTTCTATACTTATCATAAGCCATAAATTTTGGGAGGCCAGAGGATAAATGCTCATAACTAAAAACCGGCTTGCCGCCGAAGTCATCCAGATCAGCTACTTTTTTGCACTGGCCATCTTCCATTTTAAAAAGTTTAAGTGACGGTCCGCTATCAACTTCTCTAGTAAGACCTGCAAAGTATCCAGAGCTAGGAGCGAGGATTGGTTCTGCGACGGCATAAAGCATATCCAAGCCCTGAAGATATTTGAAACTCTTGACAAGGCTTTCAAGCCCTTCCGGGGATACGCCAAATCTTTTAGCATTCACAGGATTTTTTGACCATTGGAGATCGTAATGAATCTCGCCGTTTGGCTCCAGACCGTTTTTTGATTCTTCGAACATGGCTTGTTTGACACGGATAAATAAATCAAGATCTGGAACCATTACTTTAAATAATTTTAAAGTTTTTTCATCATAGAAATTTTTGCACAAAAAATCTACGCTCTTAGTCGTGACCTTTCCATTTCCGTCAATCGTTATCACTGCAGATTGAAGCATGTGTTGGACGACGACGGTCATTTCTGTCGTACCGTTTTCACATTTACTAGAGGCGGATTGATAAAAGTCATTTAAGGGATGGACAAGGACCGGTTTCGCAAACTTTTGTTGCGCTATGACGTCGCTCACTCGATAATAATGCATTCCATCTTTATGATTGGGTGAAATGATAAATCGACCACAAGGTTCTAGGAAAGCTTCATCTTTAAAATTATTTTCGATTGAAAGAACTGATCCATCAGTGTCAATGGAGAAAAGGGCATTATCCCCTTTGGCCATAGTGAGCACCACAGTCTTTCCGTCTGTTCTCATATTTTTACTTATTGGTCTATCTTTGGGAAGTGGAAGATGAATAATGCGCTCAGGTTTTATTTTATTTTTGCATTCGGAAGGAGGGTGAATAGGTTTTCCGCTGACAGTAAAATCCGCTAATGATACTAGCGGGGTAAAAAAAATCAAGGCTGCCATGGTTTTAAATGAATAACTCACAGAGCGTTTTTTCTCTTTTTAATGGCAGCTGACAGGTCATCCGGACGAAGAAGTCCAACGATTGGGTGGGAATCAATTTTCCCGTTGTAAATAATTACCACGGAGGGTGTATGAACTAGGCCGCCAATGCTTTCAATATATCGCGAATCATTTCGGGTTGAGAAGATCTTACTGGGCATGGAATACCCACGAAAATCAGAGTGTTTAGAAATTGGTAATTTTGAAATAGCGATGAATTTCATTTTTTGGTGACGAGCCTCGGCCTCGAACCACTGCCAGTGTTTCATCGAATAAACCTGATCTTGCGACCAAACGTAGATTAGAGCCGGTCGACCGGATGCTTTGAGCTCTTGGATATTCGCGTCGGTGAATTTAATGTCATCTGCTACTACTCCAATAGGGAAAGCAAAAAACAACATAAAAATTGCAAAGACCGGACGTCTGAAGCTCACAAGACAATTGTATATGCTCTGATGACGTGTATAAAGAGTCGATTTAAAAGACTGATTGGTGGGTGCTGTTACTCGACTTATTACTAGCGATATACCAACTTCTCTTAAGCTAAGTCCAAAAATGGTGAAGCCGGCAGGGGTCGAACCTGCGACCCTCAGATTCGAAGTCTGATGCTCTATCCAACTGAGCTACGGCTCCAACTTAAGTCCAGGGAGCCAATTTCGCCCGACCCTGGGCTGAAGTCAAGATCTTAGGCATCCGGTAACCTTTCTCTCCCCCAAAAACCTCATTCTTTGTAGAATAGAGAGAGCAATTCCAGGAAGGAATCGATGTCTCAGCATGAAGCTAAATCTCAAAATCTAAAACGGCGTAGCTTTGACCAGTGGCCCGTTGCCAGTCCCGGGTTGCGTTTGGCCGCCCAAATCATAGATCAATCTCTTGTGGTTTTTGGAATCAGTCTTTTTCTCCTCACGTTTTTTCCATTAAAGACGTGGAGTAAAGAATGGTGGCTGATGATCGCATTTGCTTGGCCACTGTTTTCACTCTCCACCCAGTGCCTTTTCGTCTATTTCACCGGCACAACTCCGGGGAAAAAAGCGTTTGGACTGAAAGTTCTAAACGCAAAACCAAGTGAGCGTCTTGGTGTGTGGCAGGTGATGGCTCGGCAAACTCTATGGTGGCTGGGCGCACTGACTCTAGGTGCAGGCTGGAGCACCATTTTTACTCGTAATGATAGACGAGCCTGGCATGACGTCGTTTCCGAATCACTGGTTGTTATTACCAATGGATTGCCGTTAAAAGAAAATCCGGGACGTTCAAAATCTGAGAAAGTTCTTGGCCATAGCTGGGCAGTTCTTGTCTCCCTCGCATTTTTTACCGTGCTCTCGGTCGTGATGGTTTTTCAATTCAAGAGACTCTCTTCAGCACAAGTTGTTGTGCAGGCTTCAAGCTCGGTGTTATTACCAGGAATAGAGGAAGCATCATGGCTCTTATTAACAGACCAACTTGGTCAAACCGCTCTGAAATTTGAAACGCCTGACGATCAAAAAATTGCAGAACATCTTTTGTTATTTTCACAAGGAATGAAATTACCAGAAACCGAAAGATACTCTTTTTACAGACAAAAGATGCAAGCAAGTGAAGACACTATTTGCCTAGGAGTTAAGACAGAGGGAAATTATTGTCAATCAGCTAGATTAGCATCTGCTTTGATGAGTGATGTTGAAACTAAAGTGGGAGAGAAAGCCTTCCCTGCCCTGCAAATTCTTTATAAAACAGAACACGCAAAAGACTTTGAAGAAAAATCTCAAATTATTATAGATGTGCTGGGAAAAACCCCACCCAATACTTCCGGTTATCTGGCGCTAAAATCCTTACTAGTAAAATCTCTGTCTATTAAAGGAGATTTTATGAGAGCTCTTGATTACGTGATTTTTGAAAAACTACCGGTAACAAATAATATTGTCACGGAAATTATTGCCGGGAAATATTATGAGCACGCGTGTGAAGCCGCAGCCTTTGCAAAATGTGACGTGGCCAGTGCCCTATACTGCTACGATAATTCGTTTTGGAAATCCTGGAGCACGGGATGTGGTACTGTAGAAAAATCCTTACTTTTTGACAACGCTTCTAGACTTGGATTTGCTTGGCAAAAGCAAATGACTCAACCCATGGCCGATGGCGAATGGTTTGAATTTAAACAGTCTTTGAGAAATCCCACAGATAAAGAAAAGGAAATCCTTGCTGCACTGGATTTCTCTGCCGCTTTAAAAAAAGACGCCCCAGTAGAGTTGCTAGAAAAATCTAAGATATTAGGGAAATCAAATATTCTATGGGGATGGGCACAAACTCAGGCAATTAAAGAATATGGAAATCAGTGGTTGGCCGTAGTTCCTAAAGCTGATCAAGTTCAGGCAAGTGTCTACGCTCTGGGAGAAAAAAAACCTGGACGAGAAGTGGCCAGTTCTAAAAAGAAAAAATCAAAAGTTAAAAAGAAGAAGAATAAAAAGAAGTCTAGCGGGCAGGCATAATATATTGCTTATCAAGAGCAATAAATAAATCAGACGCAACTTTCATGTCATCACTTGTGGCCTCAGGCCACGCCCAAATTTCGACTCGGCAGCCTCTAGAACGCAGATACCAAATCAGTGGAAGATAGTCTTTATCTCCCCCTAAAATAATAACCACATCTAATTTATCCGCCATAGTCACGGCATCTATAATTAAAAAACAGTCTGCATTCTTGACCGGTCTTTTTATTTCCCCACCTAGGCGACCCCAAAATACTTGAAATTCTTCTGAGATCTCTTTGAACTGAGGTTTGTAATAAATAATGCGGAGAATTTCTCGATCCCCAACATTATCCAGAATTTTTTTGTAATCGGTGCGGCCTTTGTGATGTTTAAGGCCAGAGGTTTCAATATTTTCAGCATCAACAAAGATTCCAACTTTTTGGAAGACTAGGGCTTTGTTTTCAGACTTGTTATTCGCTGTTGTTGACATTTGCTTTCGTTGTTAAAAAAGAGAAGACGCCCATCCATGGGCACCGAAGCCGAAGCCTCGTAAACCCCTCTCCCTGCAGTTTCTAATTTGCATCGCCCTTTACAGGGCGCCCCCCGGCTACACATAAAGCCGATACAAATATTAGATGGGTTAAAAAGACTTTCGTAAAGAAGATAATTTAAGGATTCTTAAGTTTTATTTATTAATTGCGCCAAGCTTTGGCGCATGTCAGTATTTTCCTGTGATTCTGCGCAGTTTTAATAGTGCCTTCATACTGGATAAACCCTCAGGAATGTCCACCCACACACCCGATGGCGGCGCCACTCCCGGCTTTACGGAAAGTGCTGAAAAACTTTTGGGGGAAAAATTGTGGGCGGTTCACCGGTTGGACCGGGATACATCGGGCTGCCTCCTTTGCGCGTTGTCTGCAGAGTCTGTAGCCCCTTGGACGCAAAAGCTAAAGGAAAGTATTAAGAAATATATTTTCCTTTCTCCCGGTGAATCGGAGAAAAGCGTCTGGTCCGTTGAAGGACGCATTGAGAAAGTGGGCAGTCACCGCTTTGAGCTAGTAGAGGGTGAGGCCAATAGTCAGACCACGTTTGCTAAAATTGGCAAAAATTCCTTGGGCGTTATTTATGAGGCCGAAATTTCCACGGGAAAAACCCACCAAATTCGAATCCATGCCCAAAAGTCAGGCATTGCTGTTATGGGGGATAACGAGCATGGAGGCGTACCCTTCCCTCGACTCATGCTCCACTCCATGGAACTGCAAATAGACAATACAAAAATCCTCTCCAGACCTCCTGATTCATTTCTTCTGGATAAAGAATTTGAGAGAAAATTTTTAACCCTGCCAGCGCACCTTCATCTTCCCGCCATTAAATTGCTAGTAAGTCTAGACCGTCGGCGATTTTTAATGACACCTCCCAACGGTGAAACTGATGCATTTAGAATTGTTCACAGAGAATGGTTCCCAGAACTCATGATATGTGTTGAGAAGTTGGGGAACGTTCTCCAAATAATGAACTACTCCCCGGCGCCACTAGATCCTAAGCTGATTAGATTCATCGCTGAAGTTGTAGAGTGTGAACACTGGTTTGTGAGGAGCATGTTTAACCGGGGAAATTTAAAAAATATTTCTGAAGACACCCAGATCAATGTTCAAACTTCTGAAGCCATGCCCCTCCAGTGGGCTATCAAAGAAAATAAAATGGATTTTGATATCAGGCATTCTCAAGGAATGAGTTCCGGCATATTTCTGGATCAAAGGGATAATCGACTGGCCATCATGGAAAGTGTGCACGGAAAAAAAGTTGCAAACTTTTTTAGCTACACTTGCGGCTTTAGTGTTGCGGCCGCATTAGGTGGAGCCGCGGAAGTGGTGAGCATTGATACGTCTCTCGCGTCCCTAAACTGGGGCAGAGATAATTTTAAATTAAATGATCTGGACTCAGACAAATATGAATTTTTTGTTGCCGATAGTTTGTTTTTTCTTTCCGCCTGCGTGAAGCGGGGGCGCAAATTCGATCTGATTATTTTGGACCCTCCCACGTTTTCCCGAGGGAAACACGGGACGTTTAAATTGGCAGAAAAACTTCCAGAGTTATTGAGAGAATCTTTTAAGTCCTTAGAGTCCGAAGGGCGACTCTTGATTACTCTTAACGATGAAACTTTAACCTCCGCCATTGTGAGCCGCCTCATTGAAGAGGCTTCTCAAGCAGTAGGCCTGCCCTTTGTGCGCATGGAGCGCGTGCACCCTCCCCTTGACTTTGAATTCCCACTGGAACGCGATACGGTCCTTAAAGGCTTTTGGGTATTTAGGTGACAGCCCACTTTTCAATAGGCAGCGTGTCAAAATTACCGGAAATTTAGTGCGGGAGCTTTAAGAAAAGTGGGCTGTCACCTTTTATGGTTGGCGCGGACCACTGTGTGGATGTTGCCTCGGACGTTGAAGTCACCGATGACTTCAATTTCCCACGGGTCTAAAAGCTTAATGAGATCGTCCATAATGTTGTTGGTCACGTCTTCGTGGAACACTTTCTTATCCCGGAATCCATTGATGTAAAGTTTCAAACTCTTTAACTCCACGCATTTTTTGTCTGGGGAATAGCGAATATTAATTGTGGCAAAATCAGGGAAACCGCTTTTTGGGCAAACGCATGTGAATTCAGGACAGCTAAACTCCACCCAATATCGGCGATGGGTCGTTCTATTGTCAAAACTCTCAAGCTTGTTGTTTTTTATCATTTCTTCGCCGTGAAGCATAAACTGCCTTCCTTTAGGAATTCTTAATTTTCAGATGCAAGAATTGACTGGAGAGATGGGAGAACATGAGTTGAGCGTCTTCACAAATTCCGTAATTGTGGGTTTCAAAATAAATATCCACATCACTGAGAGGTTTTAATTTCCCACCGGTAAACCCCACAAGACTGATGGTTTTAGCACCGCGGCTCTTAGAGTATTCCACCGCTTTAATAATATTTGGCGAACTTCCGCTGGCAGAAATAGCAATACAAACATCTCCGGGGTTCAAGAGGTTTTTCAACTGCTCAGAAAAAACATTTTCATAGCCCAAGTCGTTTGCATATGCGGTTAATAAACTCATGTTGTCCGCAAGTCCAATCACACGTAAACGCTTCTTCCCTTCTACACTGCTGCCTTTAGAAAGATCGTTGACCATATGATTACTAGTCCCCGCGGACCCACCATTTCCAAAAATAAAAATCTGTTTGTCTTTGTTGTAGGCATCCCACATCAAATCCACGGCAGCAGTAAAATTCTCTGTGCGATAAATATCTAGGATTTTATGCGCTTCATCTAAGTATGTACTGGCAAAGTCACTTGGCGTTTGCATTCACTCACCCATAAAAATTATTTTTGAACCTTGAGGTTCAAATCGCGCGTTAAATACCTTGAGATCTTTCAAAGCACTTCGAACTCGCTCTTGTTTATTTGGACTGCAAAATAGCATAAGAAATCCCCCACTGCCAGCCCCCAAGATTTTACCGCCCAGAGCCCCAGCTTCTCGGGCAGAGTCATACCAGCTATCGATCTGGGGACTTGATATATTAGACGCCATGGACTTTTTGAGCATCCAAGCCTCGTGGAGATGATTGCCGAAGGCGTCTAAGGACTGTCCATCCTCCAAAATTTTTTTCATACTGGCGGCGTGTTTAACCATTTCTTTCAGGACTTCACCTTTGCCCGTGGTGTTTGCTTTTTGCTCGCTTAAAACACTCTTTGCGTCTCGGGTTATGCCGGTGAAAAACATCATGCAGCTTGCTTCCAATTCAGATTTTATTTTAGCGGAACAGACCACAGGATCAGAAAAAACTTCTCCACTGGGCAGAAACCGAATGAATTGCAGGCCCCCGTGAGCAGCAATATATTGATCTTGTTTTCCAATGGGCTCCTTTAATTTTTCAATTTCAATTTCGCTTGCCTCTGACGCCAAATCTTCTGCAGATCGAAATTTTCCTTTGAATCCGTTAAGTGCATGGAGGAGTCCCACAGTAAAACTGGAACTGGATCCCAAACCCGTGCCCGACGGAACATCGGCCATGGATATAACTTCCAGGCCACCTTCGGGTGCGTATTTTTTCAACACATATTTAAAAATAGGATGCTCGATTTGATCTACAGACTCACAAATTTCCGTTTTAGAATAACTGAGCCTAATACTGTCATCAAATCTGCGGTTCACGGTGATATACATGTATTTATTAATGGCGGTAGAGAGCACAGCACCTTCTTGCTCTTCATAAAAAGAAGGCAGGTCTGAACCACCGCCGGCAAAACTCAGTCTTAACGGAGTTCTAGAAATAATCACCGATTCTCCCTTCAAATAATGATAATCGCTCAGGAGATCCGATATCAAAAAATCGAGTGGGACTGGGCCACCCTAAAACTCGATTTACATTGATTGCTGGTTGCAAAAGATCGGTTTCAAAAGCACAAGACTTCACCTCATGCCCTTGAA
>JBBQPV010000008.1:0-13548 GCA_038216925.1 Bdellovibrionia bacterium | reverse complement strand
TACCTAATGCCAATGTACGGTATTTCCAGAAATAAAAATCAGCGCTGGACCCTTTTGCTACATAAATAATCTGAGAGATTTGTCCGTGCTTGTAACCGTTTGTAGTGGCCATCTTTGACGTGACGTTTTCAAATCCAGCCTTAAACTGCGGATCCACCGGAGCTTTTGTGTAT
Source organism: Bdellovibrionia bacterium (assembly GCA_038216925.1). Lineage (GTDB taxonomy): Bacteria > Bdellovibrionota > Bdellovibrionia > JABDDW01 > JABDDW01 > JBBQPV01. Next base: position 13,375 of record JBBQPV010000008.1, on the reverse strand, counting down.
CCCCACGGGTACATTATTAAACCACTATATGCGTGAAAATCGATGGTTCCGATGGCCGGAAATGCCTGAAAAAAACTCAACTCTCCCGCAATGCTGGCAGTTGGAGATCCTTTGATATCATCCGGGTAAGGGTAAGACCTATTGGGATCAACCCCATTATCATAACGGTCTTGCCTTGCAAAACCATCGGGATTAACCACGGGAATAAAAACAATCTCGTGACGGTCCAACATGTTTTTAAATCGTGGGTTGTTCTTAGCTCCTGCAATCACCGAATTCATTAATGAAAGTAAAACTTCCGTGGTGATGATTTCATCACCGTGAGTTGCTGCCGTGAGCATAATTCTGGGCACCGGCTTACCATCATTTAAATGAAATCCGACTCTTAATGCCGCTAGAGGCCGTCCCTGCTTGGACTTTCCGTAAGGCACAAGTTTTGTGATGTTAGGATTGCCCTGGGAAACCTGAGTTAAAATGGTGAGGACGTCTTCAAAGGAATGATAACCCGTAGACGCCCCAGGAGCTATTCTGCCCTCTAAAAATGCCGTTCGAGACTCGGCAGCAATATCTGCTGTGAGCAGTTTTGCATGGGGTGCCAGTTTTAAAAAGCTTGATCTAAGGTTTTCCGGAACGATAGTTTGAAAACTATTTCCATTTCGACGAACAATTTCAAATTTACCTGCAATCTCATCTATTTTGAATGAGTCCACCCCAGAAACGACATAGCTGGAAAGGGCTGGAATTCCACGGTACTCAGTTAAACCTTGAGATCCAAACACCACAGAAAAAAGAAATAGTAACGCTAACTTTTTATAATTCATAAATATCCCCCAGGGGAAAATCTTCCAGCACTTAAATTGCTGTGTCCATAGAAATTCTTGGCTTTGCTCCTAAAAAGGATTACATATTTATTATGAAAACATCTTTTATTGTGTCGGTCTTATTATTCACATCCAGCGGCTTCGGCTCTGTTTGCCAACGCCTAGATGGAACCTGGGCGGCAGAGAAAACAGAAGTCTATAAAAAACAGAGCTTACATTTTTCTTCCGATCCCGACTGCACGCAAATTCAAGTTGTTTGGGAAAAGGTTTTTGCCGACGCCTATATGAAACCACAGGTTGAAACAGAAAAGTACCCAATGAATGGGAAGTGGACTTTAGTTGACAGTTGGGTTGGGCAGTTGGACGACATGAAGTACGAGAAGTACATCAAGACTTCCTACGCCGAAAGCGGATTTATCGGTGAGATCAAAACTATTCAAGTGGCTTCCAAGCAAATTGTTTACCAATCAAAGTCTACTTATAGAGTGATTGATGGGAAGCTATTCCATGAAGATCGATGGACGTTTCCCGACACCGGCCCGGAAGAATATCGGTCATCGGAAAATTATATAGCGGGAGCAGATGTGGACCAAGCTCCACCCTGCACCAACGGAATATCAACCGGGCACTCACCAACCAGCACTTGTGTGCATTACCCGTGATCACTCTGGAAGTTACAAAGATTCAGGAAAAAATCCGGGAAATATCTAAGGCAAGGGATTGGGATCAATTTCATACGGCCAAGAACCTCGCCGCCGCTCTTTCCGTAGAGGCCGGGGAACTTTTGGAAATATTCCAGTGGCTAACGGAAAAGCAAAGTAATGATCTCAAAGGCGATGACGTAAAACTGGAACCCATTGCTGATGAATTGTCCGATATTTTATACTTTGTAATGAGACTTTCAGACGTTCTTGAAATTGACATAAATAAAGCGTTTTGGAAAAAACTTGCCAAATCTGAAGCAAAATATCCTGTAGACAAGGCAAAAGGAAATGCAAAAAAGTATACAGAATTTTAAAGAATCGCTTTGACGGCCCACCGGAGTTTAGCAGATGAAGCTCTGGGATTTGTGAACACCTCAGCGGCTGTTGGTCTAATCACTTCATTTGAAATTTTAGAATAAATGCCAGTTCGGTGGAAAGCTTGAAATGCTTTTTTGACTCTCCTGTCTTCTCCTGAATGAAAAGTGAGAATGGCGGCCCGCCCTCCAGGTTTCAAAATGTCGGGAAGATTATGGAGGAAAAGGTCCAGAGAATCAAACTCCTGATTCACAGCAATCCGCAGAGCTTGAAAAGTTCTTCTCAAGGGTTTTGTGCCCTGCTCCGCTAATATTCTTGCGGGAATGCCCAGGAGTGCTTTTTCAATAATTTCACGAAGATCTTGAGTGGTGGCTACGGGTCTAAATCTGAGGGCCTCTTTGATTTCTTTTGATATTTCTTCCGCAAAAATTTCGTCAGAATTTTCCTCAAGTAGTTTTTCCAAATCTTTTTGTTCAATGGATTCCAAAAATTCAGAAGCGGGGGATCCTTCGTTGGGATCTAACCGTAAATCAAGAGGTCCATCCAGTTTGTAGGAAAATCCTCTTTGAGGATCATCAAGCTGCATAGATGAAATTCCAAGATCTGCTAACACTAGAGATACAGGTGAAATGTCAAACTTAGTCATCAATTGGGGTATAAGCGAAAAGTTCCCGTGGCAGGTTTGAAATTCTTTTCCAGAATAGCCCAAATCTTTTAGACGCTTTTCCGTTTTGGGAAGTTCCACGCTGTCCACGTCAAAGCCATACAACTTTCCATGGGGAGTGATTTTTTTTAATATTTCTAAACTGTGTCCGCCGTAACCCAGAGTTGCATCAATTACTGTATGGCCCTTGCGGGGTTTTAACACGTCAAGAATTTCTTTGACCATAATAGGCCGATGGGTTCCGGCGGGGGTTTTACCAGCGTCGTGGGCTTTCACTATTTCTTCGGGATAACGCGTCGGTTTTAATTCTTTTTATTTATCTTTGAAGCGGCGGGGGTGGGTGCCTTTGTATCTTGGACGACGCTTTGGTTTTTGTTGGGATTCCATATTCATTCTCGGTTTTATTGCAATGCAGCAATAGTAGTATCTGAATATGATATATAAGGAAAGGTTTTTTTAACCTATGATTCTGAGATCATGAACAAGCGAGTTGATTACAAAAAGGTCCTCTTTGCAATAGCGGCAGCTCTCTGTTTGATACCTCAAATGCCCTCCGCGGGCGCATTGGTGCTTGGCGTACTCATCGCCATCACAATAGGAAATCCTTGGATCCCTCTCACTAAAAAATACACTTCTCAGCTTTTACAAATCTCAGTGATGGGCTTGGGAGCCGGAATGAATTTAAACGTAGTGGCTAAGGTAGGCATGCAGGGAATTGGCTACACCGTCATTGGAATTCTCACCACATGCACCTTTGGGTTTTTCCTAGGTAAATGGCTGAAAGTGGACAAGGCAACATCAGTTTTAATCACCGTTGGTACTGCTATCTGTGGCGGGAGTGCCATCGCTGCAGTAGCACCGGTGATCAGGGCAAAAAGTTCTGATGTGTCCATTGCTCTGGGAACAGTTTTTCTATTAAACGCAGTGGCACTACTTATATTTCCCGTCATCGGACATTATTTTGGATTAACAGAAACCCAGTTTGGTTTATGGGGAGCTCTGGCCATCCATGACACAAGTTCCGTTGTAGGTGCAACTATGCAATATGGACCCCACGCCCTTGAAGTGGGAACCACGGTTAAACTGGCTCGAGCGTTGTGGATTGTGCCGGTGACTTTTGCTATCAGTCAGGTCTGGAGTCGAAATCAAACTGACGATGAAGTTTCAAAAGAAAAACCAAAACGTCCTTGGTTTATTCTCGGTTTTCTCATTGCCGCAGCCATTGTGACCTGGCTTCCTTCTTTAAGACCGTTTGGTCATGAGGTTGAATTTGTAGCAAAAAGACTTCTCGTGCTGACGTTGTTTCTCATAGGATCAAATTTAAATATGGCCACATTAAAAAAAGTTGGCTTCAAACCATTTGTTCAAGGTGTAGCATTGTGGATTGCTGCAGCGGCGGGAACGTTGTCTGCTATTATGACTGGATGGGTGCACGGATGATTCAAAAAGGAAAAGATTTTTATAAGAAACACGAGAGATGGGCTCCCATTGCATTTTTTGTGGCGGGTTTTATCTTTGACGCTTTGATGTTGAGACGAATAGACGAGCTCATGACAATTCTCCAGCAAGCACTTTATATTCTCATCATTGGAGTTCTGTTAAGTGTGGAACTCATTGAGGGCACAAGAGAAGTGATTGCTCCTCGAGTATTGACTAAAGTTTGGAGATATCGGGAACCGCTCCTCCATTTTCTCATGGGTACTTTGCTCAATGCCTATACGATTTTTTATTTTAAGAGCGCCTCGGCAATAACTTCCTTCATATTTATTTTTCTATTAGTCGGCCTCCTCGTCATCAACGAATTTAAAAGATTTGGAAAAGATCAGACAAAAGTTCACATGGCCTTTTTTAGTCTATGTTTAATTTCCTATTTGGTAGCACTGGCGCCCATCATTCTTGGATTTATTGGAATCATTCCGTTTCTAGTGGCTAACGGAGCCGCAAGCCTAGTCATGGCGCTTTACGTGAAAATCACAAAGCCAAAGCTTATTCAAACTCCCGGACTTTTGAGATCCCACGTGATCCAACCGTTTTTAGCAATCCAAATTATTTTTGCCGGACTCTATTTTGCTCATGCCATTCCTCCCGTTCCACTTTCTGTCATTTACATGGGGGTCTATCACGACGTTAAAAAAGAGGGCGGTGAGTATCAGTTAGGTTACACCAGATCAAAATTCAAGTTTTGGCAGCATGGAGACCAGAGTTTTAGCGCCCGGCCAGGGGATGTCATATATTGTTTTGCTCGCATATTCTCACCTACAAGGTTTAGAGATCAAATCCAAGTCAGGTGGCTTTATCATGACGAGCGCTTGGGTTGGAAACCGTCTGACGCAATCCCTCTCACTATTGCTGGTGGACGCGAAGAGGGCTTTAGAGGGGTGACAAAGAAGAGCAATTACACCCCTGGGGAATGGCGTGTCCAAGTGGAAACCAAGGATGGTCAGGAGATTGGCCGCATAGGGTTTAATGTGGAAATCGACGATTCTACGGACCCCAGGGACATAAAAGTGAGGACAGAATAAAAAACTCTTTGAAAAGCTAGGCAATTTTGGGGCATTATGTTATCCAGTCAGTTCAAATTAATTTTTTTAACAGTAGAGGAAAAAAAATGAGCACAGGTACAGTTAAGTTTTTCAATTCAGGCAAAGGTTTTGGCTTTATCACCCCCGACGACGGAAAAGACCTATTTTTCCACGTTTCTGAGATTCAGGGACAAGAGCCCAAAGACGGCGACAAAGTAGAATTTGAAGTCGGACAAGGCAAAAAAGGACCATGCGCTGTAAGTGTTCGAGTTAAGAACAGCTAATTCAGCTGAGGCTTTCTTTAACAGAAAAAGAAAGCCGAAGGACCCTTGTACTGTTTGTTATTTGAATCGGAATCTGTGTATCTGCGAAGTCATACCGACCATCGATTTAAAAACCAAAATTAGTATTATTGTTCACAAAAAAGAACTCAAGCGGACGACCAACACTGGTCGTCTTGCTTTGAGGGCTTTAACTAACTCAGAAATGCGCATTCGCGGAGACGGTAAAGATGTCCTGGATCTCAGTGATCTTTTGACTCCTCAATATAGAAGTGTCTTATTTTTTCCATGTTATGATGCCCAAGAATTAACCTCAGACTTTGTTGCACAAAGTGATTTGCCCATTCATCTCATTGTCCCTGACGGAAATTGGCGGCAAGCCAGAAAAGTTCCCCATCGCCACCGAGAGCTTTCTAAAATTCCCCGAGTCAAAATCAGTACACCAAATTTAGCATCTGAACATTTACGGAAAGAAACTTCTGAGTATGGAATGTCCACACTTGAGGCTATTGGCCGTGCACTGGCCATTATCGAGGGGGTGGTGGTGGGAAATCAGCTTCTGTCCCTGTACCAAGCTAAGTTGAAAGCGACATTGATTGGACGTGGTCATGGATCCTTATAGCGTTCTCGGAGTTTCAAAAACTGCAACTGCTGACGAAATAAAATCCGCGTACAGAAAGTTAGCTAAAAAGCATCACCCAGATTTAAACCCCGGAAGTAAAGAAGCTGAAAAAAAATTCAAAGACATTAATACCGCTAACGACATTTTGAGTGACCCTGCTTTGCGCGGGAAGTTTGATCGTGGGGAAGTTGATGACAGCGGGAATCCCAAAGCGCCGCCAGGATGGGAGCAACCCGGTGCCGGGAGGCAGGGCCAAAGGGGCGGTGCCGGAGGTGGTGGCCCATTTTATTATGAAACTCAAGCTGATGGTGGAAGATACTCATCCCAGTTTGGTGGAATGGACGGCGACATTTTTGAGAGTATTTTTGGCCGAAAGCAACGTCCGGCTGTGAGTGAGGACCGTCATTACTCTTTAGAAATAAGTTTTAAGGATGCAGCACTTGGTGCTGAAAAAGAAATAACCCTTCCCGACGGCAAAAAATTAAAAGTAAAAATTCCTCCTGGAATTGATTCTGGGAAGAAGCTGCGTCTGAAGGGATTAGGGGAACCGGGTTCAGGTGGATCGCTAGCTGGCGATGCCATTGTTGAAATTCAAGTGCAAGCTTCAAAAATATTCTCGAGAAATGGCAGCAACCTTGAATTGGAGTTACCGGTGTCATTAAAAGAAGTCATCGTGGGAGGAGAAGTTTCTGTACCTACTTTAAGTGCAAATGTGATGATGAAAATTCCAGCGGGAAGTGCCAATGGCGCAAAGATGCGGCTCAAGGGTAAGGGCATTTCTGGGGGAGATTTAATTGTAAGCCTTAAAGTTGTAATGCCTCCGCAGGTAGACGCAGAATTACAGGAAGTGGTAAATAAGTGGAGTGAGAAGCACCCGTATAATCCTAGGGAGGGCTTTACCGATGTACATTAAGAAAATATTTCAACTGAGTGAAGCAGCGGAAGTGGCGGGGGTTGAAGTAGAAATTGTGACCACGTGGATTGAGCGTGAATGGATTGTCCCTGCTGAACCTGACAAAAGGCAACTAGATCAAGAAGACGTCGCTCGGATTAAACTGATTCAACATTTGCAATCTGACATGGGTATTAATGAAGAGGGCATTCCAGTTATTCTTCATCTCTTAGATCAACTCTATCATTTGCACTATCAACTGAAAGAATGATTATTTTTCTGGGTTGAGAAGTACTGCGTGAACGGCTTCTTTTTTGGGAAACCAGTTATAGTATTTCTCATTTGCAGGATTTGGCTCTGTGGTGAATTGCATTCCCACATGAACTTCATTAAATGATCCATCTGGATTTTTAATTCTCTCAAGCATGGCGTAGACATTGAGTCTCTTAGTAGCCTTATACATTCCGCCGATACCTTTATTTGTTTCCACATCTGTTTTAAATTTACCTAAGGCATTGCTGCGTCCGTATTCAATCATTGCAGAACCCTTACTTGTGATATTTATTCCGGCCGCTACACTTTGTCCAAATCGATGGGGATTGGTGACATCTGCTCCTGGGTTAATGAAGTAGTCAACCTCTGCATTGTACAAAAACGTAATCATATCGTTTTTGTAAGCAACAATGACTGGCGCTATGAAATGATTGCCCTGATCTACAACTCCGCGTTTTGCTGAATTGTTAAATGGCACACCTGTCTCAACTTGAGGATAGATGGACACAGACCACTTTGATTCTTCATTTCCAATAACTGGTACCTTCACGCCCAATAGCATTTTACCTAAACCGTAGAGGGTCTTTTTATTTCCATCTTCATCGGTTGTGCGATTAGACACGTAGGGGATTTCTAATTTAATCTGTACTGCTTTTCCGAATATCTTAACACCAATATTGGAATCAATGTTCACTAGACAAATTTTAGAGTGAGCACCCTTGGTACAGGTATAATCAACGTTGGTTTCTGTTGCTCCTACATCAGGGATCCAAGGATCATCTGTGTGTCCAGGAGGTGAACTAGCGCGTCCGATTGGTTCACTTTTCTCATTATCATTAGCTTCGCTAGTTGACTGAGTGTCAGCGGCCTCGGCCTTCAAACCCTTGGCAAAAACCTGAGGACTAAAAGACAAAGCGGTTGAACAAAGGGCTACAGTGAACAGTACATATTTTTTCATCATAGGAGTTGTAATAGCAAAACTTCTGCCAGAAAAAATAGGAAGATTAGTGTGTCAGATCAATGGTATTTGTTTTGACTTTAGAAGTTGGGCGAAATTTGTTCCACTGTCAAAGTGTTGGTTACCGCATATTTGTGGTGGCGATGAGGCTAAAAATTTAGTGGTGTGAATTAAATTGCGATGTGTCTTAGGCTGCTCAAGCAGTCACTTTCTATTTTACGAGCTTCGTAAACCTTTGCCTCAAACGCTTTTAGCTTAGACTGAACTATATCCGGCGACAATTGAGGAACAATATGTAAGCCCATAGTAACTCTCACTAGTCCCACCAAAACGCTCAACTGATGAACAGAAAGTTGATCCAACATAAAGCCTTTGGGTTCTGCCATAGAAAGAAAACCCGCAAGTTCGATCCCGTTTTCTTCGGACCTGATAATTTGATTATTTATTAATTCCGCTGCGATGGTGAGATCTGATAGTGAATCAAGATTAATTTTTCGTGCGTCTCGTACTCTAACAATGCTCAAATCGGAATCTGAGATCCGAAGATAAAGCGGTTTTCTCATTCCAACTAATTTTAAATTTTCCTTTCTCCATCTTACTTTTCCGGAAACAGTTGCGTAAATATCCTCAGGCTTTAGCCATGCATGCGGAGAAATAATGAGAGTTGCCGCATGAGTGACAGTTGTGATTCCCGCAGCTCGAGCTTTTGAAACGGCAGCGTCCTTATCGACCTGGTCAACCGCTTTGAATGAAATGTGAACTGCAATATTGCGAAGATTCTCGTCAATGAGTCGTGGATGTAAGTCTTTTTTTACGCCCGCGTGCAAGCACGGATAGACCAATAAAATGGTTATTAGCAAAGAGGTTGATTTTGTCATCAAATTCCATTTTGCAACTTTAATGCCCAAAATCTCTGCTTTTTATAGATTTGCAATGGCAACAATAACCTTCCATCTTAGGATGTGACAAATTTCGCTTTACATTGCTGTAAAAGAACTAAGGTTGTCTATGAAAGTAAGAAAATCACACCATCGATGTTCCCTCAAGAGTTAGGTAGCTTATAAACGTGCAAACTCATGAGGCTGTTCAGATAAAGTCACCGTCCCGCAATGATTTTAATGGAAGGCTTTTATTTAGCGCTGTTGCTTAGACAAATATAATTCGACATCCTTGCCCCAAACTTGAGTGCCGCCCTTTGCTGAAAATTCAGAGTGTCCATCATTTTTGAACGGCGGCTTTAAGATAAATTGTGCCTTCCCTCCGGATTTGGAAAAGGCTTCATAAAGTGATTTGGAGATTATGGGGGAGAAGAAACTATCATTTTCAGAATAGATCCAAATCATAGGGGTGTTGGAAGTCTTTCCAAATTGCGCGGCAGCTGCGGCGAGCTTATCCGGGGCACAGTTTTGGTCTGCATTCGGTCCATGGTGGCCTCCTCGACCGCCGGCCATATTGATTAAAGCGGTGACATGAGAATGTTCAACGGAGTTTAGAGCGATAACTCCCCAACCACCCGCTGACTGACCTACTACGGTGATTTGATCTGGTTTTGCATTTGGCAATTTAGGAACAAAATCCACAGCGGCCTTAATGTCACGAGCAGTCTCTAATCCAGCACGAACATAATCAGGATTGTCACAGCCTCCATACTTCTCCTCCCAACTTCCACCAGTGGCTCCATATCCACGTCTGAGAGGCGACATCACGATATAACCCTTTGCAAGAAACCACTGCGGGGCTTCGCTATCGCAGTGATACGCCTCAACAAACGGACGATCCTTTGCCGATGGCGGCGAACCGTGATTTAAGATGACAACTCTGGCGGCTTGAGATGATTTTGGAAAGCAAACTCTTGTTTCTAGCATTCGGGTATGACCGCCTGATTCTATCACGGGAATAGAGTAGGTAGTCTCGGTGAAATCTTGAGTGGCAAACACGAGGCCGACACTAAAAAGTAATGGAATTATTATCATAAGAAAAATTAATACAATAATTTAAATTCAGCCACTATTTAAATGCCAAGTAGATCTTTCGGGGTGAAGATAGTGGTGCGGAGACGACGCTCACGTGAAGAAGATACATAAAGGATTGACAACAAATATCCATATTGGCACCTTGTTATCCAAGGAAGTCCCACATGACATTAAAGTGGTTTTTTTTATATATGATGATTATCTCAGCCAGTTTTACCTCATCGTTTTCTATAGCGAAAGCCACTGCCGAAATTGAGCGAAAACTGATTGAAAGCACCAAGATTGAAGGCACCGATGAAGAACTCAACCTCATGTTGGTGACGTTTCCTCCGGGGGCAAAAAGCCCCCCACACATGCACCCAGTTGTAGGCTTGAACTATATTCTAGAGGGAACTGCTGAGTCACAATACGAAGGCGATGTCTTAAAAACATGTGTAGCAGGCCAGTCTTATCAGGATCCCGCTAATCAAAAGCATTTAATTTTTAGAAACAAAAGTCAAAAGAAGCTGTTGAAATTTCTGATCACATTTAAAATTAAAAAAGGTGAACCATTCAAGGTTGATCTTTCTTCGAAGGACTCAAAAAAAATTCATTTTGGAGTTTCTCACCCGGATTTTATTAAGGTTTCAAAAGTCGCGCTGTTTCCTGAAGGCATTGCTTACAACAGTAAGTCAGGAAAATTTTTGCTGAGCTCCTTTCGGGAAGGCGCGGTCTATGAAGTCGGCACTGACGGAACAGCTACTCTCTTTGTGAACGACCCTCGACTGAATTCCGTATTAGGTCTTTGCGTAGATACTAAAAGGAACAGGCTTCTAGTTGCGAACTCTGACATAGGATCCGCCGTGCGCCCATATGCAAATGGACCGCGAATGCTGGCCTCCGTTGGCATTTACGATCTAACATCCGGAAAGGCGCTCCATTTTATTGATCTTGGAAAACTCGCGACCGGTTCAAATCATTTGGCCAATGATCTAACAATTGATACTCAGGGAAACGCATACGTAACCGATAGTCTTTCGCCAGTGATCTACAAGATCGATGTGGATGGCAATGCCTCTGTCTTTCTTGAAAGCGATAGTTTCCGCGCCGAAGGCATTGGTCTGAATGGAATCATCTTTCACCCCGAAGGTTTTTTGATTGTCACGAAAAAGGACAACGGAGCTCTGTTCAAAGTTCCACTAGATAACCCCAAGAGTTTCTCGAAGATAAGCGTGCCCGAATCGCTGCAAGGCTCCGACGGTCTTGTTCTGGCGGGAAATAGTAGCCTCGTAGTGATTTGTAACAAAACTCCGAAGTCTATTTCAAATACGGTGTTTTCGCTTGAGACGATAGATAACTGGAAGACAGCGAGCGTAGTCGATCGACTTAATGTAGGCGATGTGTATCCCACCACTGGCGTATTGAAAGACGACAAACTGTACATCGTTAACAGTAATCTCAATGAGCTCATTGCCGCTTCTAAGAGTGATCAGCGTAAGTTAAATAACAAAGCTAAAATCCAGCAGGTTGGGACAGTTGGTGAGGTTGGTGGATCTGATAAATAGATTTATTCGGATTTAGATTTTACAGATTTACCATCGGCCGCCTCGTGCGGAATATTCCACCCGAAGTAAACTTCAACCTCGACTAGCTTATTGTTTTCCACCCGTAATATTTCAGTATTTCGGAAAAGTTGTCCGTCTGTACTTTTGCCTTCGTACGTGACAAAGACGAGTTCGGCACTGACTACGAAGTGAATAAATTTAAATTCTTTAATGGTTTCGCTGTTTGGCCAGCATCGTTTGAAATAGGAATCGCGATCGATTTGGTTATCCAATGGACTAGTAAAATGAAATGTATCCCCGATTAGTTTCTCAATTGCATCGCGATTTTTGTCTACAAAGGCTGCATAAACATTTCGAACAACAGAATTAGGATCATTTTTCATAAAGTCCTCTTGCGCAGAAAGAAAGGCGGGCGCGGAAGTCCGCGCCCGATTTTTTGAACTACTTAGAGTACTACCGTTGATCGGGTTGGGTTGTGAACTTTCTCATTGCAGGACGGAGCCGGTCAGGCATCATATTAGCCACCATGTCTAAAGTGGTTTCTAAAAATGATCCTTTTTTAATTTCCGGTTTCATTTTTTCAAATGCTTCGCCCATCATTTCTGCTTCTTGATCCAAAAATAATTTTTGAGCCGCAGGAATCATTTCATTTTCCTCATCGGCAACGTGATGCTTGATTGCATCTCTCAATTTTTCTGCAGCGGCAGTCCAATTGATGTTCATTGCGTCAGTCACTTGAAGGGTTCTTAAAATTGTTTCCGCTTCAGCATGTTCAGCGTATCCGTGGAAGGCCATGCCTTTTGCTCCAGAAATTTCTCTGAGAGAATTATAGAATACTGCTTCTTCAGCTCGGGCATGGGGAATAAGTTCATCTCTGATTTGTTGAATCAGACTGCTTCTAGTTTTGTCGTCAGATTTAGCTGCTGCTACAAGTTGATCTAGTAACGCACCAACTTTTACGTGATCTTTTTTTAACGCTTCATATATTGTCATAAGAGCTCCTTTTCAAAAATTTAGTTACTTCATCTCCTTAATGCAAAACTCTGGCCCACTTCGCAGCATATAAAAAAGTGAAAATTTCGGGGTAAATTGCATCAGAAAGGAAGTGTAGTGAATTATCTTAGAAATGAGCGCCGATGGCTAATTTGCCGTCGGCTAGGGTTGAAGGAATTTGCAACGATTGTGTGGTGTAAGTCGTCAAATCTCCCATTGCAATAAGAGCTATGAGAAAGCTATCTCCATTATATCCAAATGCAAAAACAGCGTCAGCTTTGGAAGTGCTTCCGCCGGCCTGTGTTGTTTTAGTGTCATCACCGTAAGTTCTGAGTTCCCCGCCAAACCCAGCATTTACAATCAAGGTTGTAAACCATCTTTGTGTCCAAGCGATGGTATAGCCATAGCCACCCTTTAAACTGAGACTATAGAACTCCGCTTTTTTAATATTTTGATCTTCCCCGAAGTTAGTTCTGACTTTCGCCGGAATGAGGAAATTTCCGCTAGAAAATAAAGTATCACTGGCTGCCAAGCCTAAAAGCCAAGAACCCCCGCTAGATTCTTGTCTCACATCCTGACCAATGGCTGCTTCATAGGAAAACCGATCTGGATTTAGAATGAAGGTAGCATTTAGCGAAATATTTTTTCCGGTCATACTTCTGTCCTGAAGTAATACATCAGTGTTTGCATAAGTCGGGTCGACTTGAGTTGTATTTTCAATATAAAAACCTGTGTAAGCTTGGTCGTTAGCTTCCAAATGTAAACCCTTAATGAAGTTCACTCCCAACCGGTAATCAATATAATCCGTTACAC
>JBBQPV010000007.1:0-14422 GCA_038216925.1 Bdellovibrionia bacterium | reverse complement strand
TTGTCAAAAACACAGCCAGAGGCCGCGGGATTCAAAAAGCATCCTCTAAAATGTCGGTTTTAGCCCAGTAAGCAAACAAAACACGCCATAAACTCACCACAAATGTAGTTCTTAAATCGCGTTTACTAAGAATTTATGCGCACAACTTCCACATCCGATATCAAAGGGGATAACTATTTTATCTCCCACAGCTAATTTTCTAACTCCTGATCCAATTTCTACGACCTCGCCCATTGTCTCGTGGCCGAGAATGTCGCCTTTTTCCATGGTAGGAATGTACCCGTCGTACAGATGAAGGTCAGAACCACAAATGGCTGCGGTGGTTACTTTTATGATCGCATCTTTTGGATTTAAGATTCGCGGGTTACTCACAATTTTCGTTTCTACTTTATGCTTACCTTGCCAGCATGTTGCCTTCATAAAATCTCCTTAATGTCTTGTTATTGATGGATATTCTTCGCGACCACTGGGTTGACCCTCAGTCGTTGGGATTTCGCCGGTTTCTAAATAAGCTTTTAACCGACGTAAATTCGTCTGGGCTAAGCTATCGGGGTCCTCCCCCCTCAACATTGTAATGAGTTCAGTGATTTTTCCGCCTGGCACTGTATAGTCCATGGCCAAACTCACAACGGTTCCACCCTTTTCTCCTTTTGAAAACCAAACAGAACCTTTTGTCGTTACTTGAGACTCCGGGACGCTCTTCCAAGCAATCATTTTGCCTCGAAGGTCTTCGGTGATTTCGGCATCCCATTGCACTTTCATGCCGTTTTTTAATTTAATAACCCAGTGGGATTTTCTTTCCGACATCACCTCGATTTGATAAACGTCCATCATAAAAAAAGTAAGGTTTTTGAGATCCCTCCAGAATAAATAAACTTCCTCTGGCGTTTTATCTTCGATTGTAATGGCCCGATGACTTTTATCTTTATTGTAGGTACCAGGCGTCGGACTCACCCATTGGAGTGGTCTTTGCGGGGATTTATCTTTTGTTTTTACATTTTGTTTTTCCATCACGTTTCTCCTGTTAAATTTTTTCCGATCAATCCATGACGATTTTGCAAGGTGTGTTCCATTAAACTATTTCTGCTCCTGGCACCGAGGATTGAATGGGGGCGCGGGTTTGAGGCAAAATAGAATAAACTTTGTGGATAAATGCCTCCATTGCCGCAGTGCTTAGTAAAGCTAGACTATCTTAAAATATTGGGTGTAAATATTCAGATATGGAAAAACAAATACGATTTGAACTCCTAGACGGGCTTCGTTCCTTGTCTATTTTTTGGCTTGTCGGCTTTCATGCGCTTTGGTTTCTAGGATTTTTTATACCTGGGACAGAGTTCATCGGAATTCTGAAGAGGGGCCTTATTCCCTTTTTAACCTTTTCCGGCCATTATGGGGTGGACATATTTTTTGTTCTCAGCGGATTTTTAATCACCAATGTTTTATTAATCGGATGGAGGAAATCAGAGTATGGATTTCTGAAGGATTTTTATAGGCGCCGGGCTTTTAGGATTCTACCGGCCTATATTTTTTGTGCTTTCGTTTACTGCCTTTTTTCAAGCTTTATCCCTTTTCCCAGCAATAATCAAAACCTCTGGCAAAATAGCCTTTTTATAAATAATTATTTTCCAATCAGAGACCAAGCATTTTTATGGTCCTGGTCCCTTGCCATTGAGGAACAATTTTATATTTTGTTTCCATTAGTCTTTATTTTCGCTGGTGGCTCGCTAAAGAAAATTACAAAATTTTCTTTATGTTTTCTTGCTCTAGCCTTGGTCGTTCGCGGCGGATATATTTTGACAACAGGCCCGTGGACCAAGCCTCCTATTCATCCCATATTTGATTGGAATAACTTTTATCTTTATTTTGATAAATTGTACGGCCGCACCCATATGAGATTTGGAGCCATTGTTCTTGGAGTTTTGGCCAGGCTATTTCTGGAAGGAAGGACCATACCTGATTTTTTAAACCGGCGTCGAAAGCTAGCCGAAATCCTAACGGTAATTTCATTTCTCACGTTCGGTTTTGTTGTTTTAAAGCCTGTGGCAATTGCAATGCTTGGGATACATGATACGGGGCTAGCGACATTTGGACTCATCTTTGACCGATACCTTCTTTCTTTGGCTTTCTCTTATCTGATTCTTTATTCCGTTGGAAAAACAAAAGGGAAAAAAACCTGGTGGGAAAATTTACTTTCAAGTCCAAAATGGCGACTTTGGGCAGACCTTTCTTATAGTGCGTTTTTATTAAATCCTATCGTCACTAGTGTCGTTGCTACTGTATTAAAAAATCGAATGCAGAAAATTACTGCTGGCCCACTACTTCTCTACATTTCAATTTGTTACGCAGTTACTTTTGCGCTTTCTTATCTCGTCTATTCACTTGTCGAGCGGCCTTTCTTAAGGATGGGCCGGAATCAAAAACGACCGCGGGTGGTTTCAGAGTCTACGCCGGTATTATCAGAGCACTGATGAATATATATGTCGATGGGGACGGCTGCCCGGTTAAAGCCGAAGTTTATAAAGTTGCCGAGCGCCACAAGATTAAAATCTTTTTAGTTGCTAATAAAGGATTATCTCATCCTCTTCATTCCAATGTTGAAATGGTCATCGTCTCCGGTGGGTTTGACGCCGCCGACGACTGGATAGCTGAGCATGTGCAAGAGGGTGATCTTGTTATAACCGGAGACATTCCACTTGCTGATCGATGCATCAAAAAGAAAGCTTGGGTTCTGGGACATAAGGGAGTCGAATTCACCGAGGATAGTATTGGCTCGGCATTAGCGATGAGAGAACTTATGACAAACTTGCGGGCCATGGGGGAATCGCGTGGAGGTCCTTCTCCAATAGAAAAGAAAGACCGTTCCCTGTTTTTGTCAAAACTAGACCAGATCCTTCGCCGTTAGAGAGAGTCGGTTCCACCTTTTAGAAAGTGATATTTATAACCATATTCTTCTAGATAATACTGGAGCCACTCGACTTGTTTGCCAACGGCGTCCATAACATAAAGTTCTTTGTCCTTGAAAACTCCCTTTTGAAGAAGTGGTAAAATATTATCTAACTGCATGTGTTTCACGTTGGGAAGATCAACCTTTTTAGCTTGCTGGGTTGCATCTCTCACATCAAAGACAACGGCATCAGGATTCGAAGTGGCCGCTTTGAAAGCTGCAAATTCGACCATCTTTCCCTTAAATCTATCTTCAGAAATAATTTTCGACGGATCTGCGGGAGTTTTACCTAACAAAAAGGATTTATCGGGATGAGCTTTAAGCCATGCAATAACTCCTGCGTCGAGGACCGTAATATTTTTAAAACCGGCTTCAGCGGTATAGGTGGATGCCTCGTAACTTTTTTTGCACCGAACACCATTGCAATAAAGAACGATGGGTTTGATATCATCTTTGGAGCGGAGACCTTGTAACTTTTCAAGAAAGAGGGACTTGTTGTTCATTGGAATGTGGATTGCTTTTACAATGTGAACAACGTCGTATTCAAATTTTGTTCGCACATCCACAATAAGTTCTTTGTCAAAATTTTTGAAGGCATCAGCAACACTGATGGGAGTGACATTGGGGAAATCTTTTCTTAATGGAAAATCGTCTGCGGCCATCGCCGGAAGCGAAATTATAAAAACCGAAACGGTTATCAAAAAAAATTGTTTCATCGTGGTGCCTCTTTTCAAAGGTTTGCATTCGCATTAAATGATGCCATCTGTTTTGAATTTTTGTCAATACCAAGCTCACGGGCACTTCCTCATCTTTTTATCTTCAAAGAACTAAGAGAGGCAAAGGCGTTATTGGTGAGTTTATCTTGTGTTGGTGGAGTTTTGGGAGAAGTCGAAGGTGCCGCTCGAGGAGCCCCTGTTTTTGAAAGCTCCTTCTTCATAGTAAGGGCAATTTGATTTTTTTCTAAATTCACCTCGACTACTCGAACGTGCACTTTATCACCGGGACTTACAACGGTCCGTGGATCTTTAACAAAGCTATCGCTCAGCTGAGAAATATGGACCAGGCCGTCTTGATGTACGCCTATATCAACAAAGGCTCCGAAATTTGTAACGTTGGTCACCAGACCTGGACAAATCATCCCGGCTTCTAGGTCTTTCACCTCATGAATATCTTCCCTAAACTGAAATGCCGAAAACCCTTCGCGGGGATCTCTCCCAGGCTTTTCGAGCTCCTTAATGATATCGTCATAGGTAAATGCGCCCACTCTTTCTCTTAAGGCTTTTTGTTTTTTAAGAATTTCAACTCCATTGCCTAGAAGATCAGAAATTTTTTTCTTTTGATCTTGGGCGATATTTTCCAAAACCTCATAACGTTCCGGGTGAATTCCAGTATTATCTAATGGATTTAGCCCACCTGCGACTCTTAAAAACCCTGCTGATAGTTCAAAGGATTTCTTAGAAAATCGCGGGACTTCTAAAAGATCTTGACGAGATTTAAACACTCCCTTTTTTTCTCGATACTCGACGATGGACTTTGCAAGTCCGTGCCCGATCCCTGAAACGCGTGATAATAAATGATAAGAGGCCGTATTTAAATTTACGCCTACACCGTTCACGCAGGAATCCACTACTTGGTCTAAATTTTTTTTAAGTTGGGTGGGGGAAACATCATGCTGATATTGTCCAACTCCGATACTCTTTGGATCGACCTTGACCAGTTCTGCTAGCGGATCTTGTAGGCGTCTTGCAATGGATATTGCTCCCCGAACCGTTAAATCCAGATCCGGAAATTCTTCTCGGGCAACTTCGCTTGCACTGTAAACGCTTGCTCCGGATTCATTGACCATGACTACAGGAACAGTAGAAAAACCAAGGGTTTTTAAAGTGGTTCTTAAAAAAGATTCTGTTTCCCTGCCCGCGGTTCCATTTCCGACGGCGATGGCTCTGATATTCTGGGTCGATAAAATTTTCTGAAGCATCTGCGCACTTTGAGATTTTTCTGCCGCCGACTGAGTAAACATCACCGTACTTGCAATATATTTTCCGGCATCATTTACGATAGCAATTTTGCAACCCGTGCGAATTCCAGGATCTACTCCTAAAACGGCCTGAGAGCCGAAGGGTGCTGAGAGCAAAAGTTTTCTTACGTTTTCTGCAAATACAGTTATGGCGGCCTCGTCGGCTACTTCTTTTAGGGCTGCGTGGATTTCACTGTCGATGCTTGTTTGGATATGAGCTTTCAAACTTAGCTTTGCAGCTTTGAGAAGTAGGGCTGATCCCGGAGAGGCGGGCTGAGTGCAGGCAGCGTTTTCAATTCTTTTCAACAATTCCGCGTCGTATTGATTGTTGATTTTAGCGCCGCCTATGTTGATTTTTAGCTCCTCCTCATTCCAACCTCTCTTTATGGCTAAATATCGATGGGAGTTCTGAGGCAAGAGTAGGCTTGTGATCTTTTCTTCAAAATTAAAATACTTTTCATATTTACTGTGGAGAAGACTTTTTGATCCTTTTTCAGATAAAATATAGCCATTTTTAAAACTGTATTCTCTTACAAACTGCCTGAGCTCTGGTGCCTCAGATAATTTCTCGATGAGAATATCTTGAGCGCCCTGAAGGGCCGAGGCGAGATCCTTTACACCTTTTTCTTTACTCACGTAATGTTCCGCCAACGCCTCAAGAGTATCTCCCGGGGCGGGTTTGGCGGTGCCGTGGCCCCAATCCCATATCTTTTGAGCCAGTGGCTCGAGTCCTGACTCCTTAGCTTTTGCTGCTTTTGTCTTTCGTTTGAGTTTAAAGGGAAGATAAATATCTTCCAAAGTTTCCAAGTGAAAAGTTCCACTTATTTTAAAGTCTAGCGCCGGAGTGAGTTTATCTTGGCGCGCGATCTCTTCCTTAATAAATTTCTGCCTTTTTAAAATCTCATCGAATTTTTCTTTTCCGTCGATGACAGCTTGGATAGCTACTTCATCTAAATTTCCTGTCTGTTCTTTTTACATTAATGTTTTTAAAGAAATGGGACTGATGACCATAGACTCGAAGGACCGGGTCCATGTTTTCTTCGATAAACTTACTCACCATTTACCACAAAAAGAATATGTTGAGGCTATTATTAAGGAGCTCGGTCGAAGAGTCGAAACCGATTTTGAAAACCCAAACACTCTGTTTCGCGGGTTTGTATTTTCAATTGAAAAAGATCAGCTTGCATCTCTTCGTCAAGAAGTTAAGGACATCTATGAAAAGTATATGTCCAAAGCATCGTCTGACCCTAAGAAGAATATTATATTACAGTCCCTCATCGGTATGTTTCCCGTACTTCGTTAAATAAAGTTCTTTTCTGAAGTAACGTATGTCGCGTGTCCTCTGGTGTCAGTCGTGTGCTTCAAAAATGGAAAGGCTTGCGATACTGACCTTCGCCGCATGAATAAAACGGCTCTGATTCTATGATGGGTGTGTTCCTGATAAAATGGTGGCAAGGAGTGCGCCTAATAAATTCACAAAATAGAGAAATTTTGATTTTTCTGAAAAATCCTAAAGGAGAAATTTCCTCAGCAAGTGTTTAAATCGTTAGGGAATTCAAAATCTTTCATGTAGAAATTACGACGCTTCTGGTACCGAAACACTCATATGTTGACTGGCACCCGATCGAGATCACGCTAGACCAGTGATTTCGCGGCTTTTTAATGCCTTAGAGGGCGTCCCTTAAAATCGAGCGCGGTACACAAGGCCCACCGGGGTACGATTTCATTGGCAGCTTGCTTTTTGGCCTGTGCCTTTGTGACCATGAGCGAGCCCCTCCTCTTTACGATGAGGGCCTAAGTGTAACAACGTTGTCATCCCTGTCAGTGGCTTTTCTCGGAACTGTTTTTTTGTTAGAGGAAACCTTTTTGAGCACCGCTGGTGGTACATTCCAACAGTTTCCATTTTCCATGACAACAGAAATTGTTTTTTTATTGATGCGAGAGATATGCCCTTCTTGATTACGGCCATCAGGGGTCAGAAAAGAAACTCTTTCACCCAAATGAAAAGCGGCCAATTTATTATTAAGTCGTCTTTGCTGTAAGCTGCGAAGGCGCTCAACAATCTCGTGGTTCAGAATAATTAATTCTTCCTCAGTAAATTTATGAAGATCAATTTGTGTTTTCAAAAATACTCCCCCGCCAAAATGTTTTTTTCTATAAATTATTATTCTAATATTGGTAACTTATTTTAAAAAATCCGTCAAAATCTAAAAATAATATGTTGCCCAATAAGGCACTGTTCAAATGGCCGACATGGTCGAAAAATTCTTTAGACCCTTTCCGAGCACTCAAGACAAAAAAAATTTATTATGTCTCAAACCTATTTTATTGGGGACGGGGCCCTCTTCATATTGGCAGACTCCGAAACGAAAAAGGCAGGCTTTATTAGAGCCTGCCTATTCAAAAAATCTATAAGCAATTCGCATCTTGGCTCAGTACAAAGCCGCAAGCTCACTTTCAGATTTTGGCCCCTCACCTTCTTGCTTAGGCGTAAGCTTTTCAATGAGTGAGGCTTTTTCTTCAGAAAGTTTTAGCTCGTCAGCTTTTTTCTTAGCTTCTTCTTTTTTCATTGCCAAAACTTCTTTAGATTAGCGGCCCCCAGGTACTCTGGGTCCTTAACAAAGGTATTTTGTTGGAGTTCTAATTGCTAATTGTGATCAATCAGCAATAGTTCATGGACGAGTTTGTCATCGGCAGTTGCTTTTGCATATTCACCAAGGATTTCTATCTGCCTTGTTCGAGGTACGGCTAAAACCATTTCAACGCAGCCAATGTTAGCATACCCTTCCTCGTCAAACCCTCCGACGACAACGTTGGTTTCCGGATCAAAAGTTCGCAACTTTTTGATTAGCTCTTTAACAGTCATATATCAGTCTTGCTCTTTTTTTTCTTTGCCTTAGGTCTATCAAGCTCCAGAGAGGCCAGCCATTCAATAGCTGAAGGCGTGTTAACCCAGGCAACGGCTGAGTCCTGAAGATAACATATGGCTTCGTCTTTGCTTCCCAATGCGTACGAGGAGGGCGACTCTTTCGGCGCTTCTAATTTTCCGGTCAGATATTTTTCAACAAATGGATTTGATTCCAATGCAATCGTTGCTTGCTTCTGGGTTTTTTCTGATTCAAGTCCAAATTTTTTAAAAAAGTAGAGTGCTAAATTGTATTCCCAATGAGCTGACCCCTCATCCTTGAACTTCTTGAGAAGTTTTTCAACATCAGAAAGTCTATTGTCGGTAAGGAGAAAATCAAAAAGTATGTATCTAACCCCTTGATTATCGTTGGGGTTGAGTTTTAAAAGCTCCCAACAAAGATCAATCGCTTCTGATTGTCTGTGGATTTGCCAGAGGGATTGAGCTTTATAAAACTGCGCTCGCATAAACGGTCTTGTTTCATGAAGGCCCCAGAAGTGACCCTCATTTTCTTTAAAAAATTCTTCGCCAAGGGACTTTCTGGCGCCAGCGATCGCTTTTTCGTAATACTGGATACTTTCAATTGGGTCAGTTGAGAGTTCTTGTTCTAAAACCATGTAGGCTTCAGCGCAGTTGGGATCAAGTTCAAGCGCTTTTTGCGCCATCAAAATTCTTTGTTTCGGAGTCTTAGCTGAGTGAGCTTGATAAGCTATATCTTCGGCTTGCTCAGTGGGGCTTTGTTGAAGCTCGCGGGCTTCTGCTGCGATTTCATCCATATGCCGGCCGGTAAAATACTGGTTGGCCTCATTCATAGACATCCCTTTTTTCTGAATGATTTTTCCAATTTGACCCATCATGGCCTGCATTTCCATTCGCGTGGCCATCGGATCAAAGTTGTCGGGCAGGTCTTGACGCTCAAGGGCCTCCGCCGTCTTTTTATTCATATCTTTTTCCCAACAGCATTTTTTATATTTCAAACCACTGCCACAGGGACAAAGGTCATTACGGCCAATTTTTGAACTGTTGTTAACAACAAGTTTCATAGAGCCCTCCAAAATCTGATACGCTTTTTATCAGGAGTTAGGGCCTTTGGCATTAAAAAATACGGATCCCAAATCGACTAAAGCGTTTCTCATTATTTGCCCCTGCTGTCAGGCTCAATTTGGTGTCTGCCGATCATGTTATACAGGTCACAAATATTGCTCTGATGGGTGCCGTGATTGGGGCTATCGAAAAAATACAAAAAAGGCCAACAAAAAATACTCCTCCTCGATTGAAGCAAAAAAAGATCACTGTGATCGCAACCGAGTCTATAGACAAAGACTCAGGAACAATCAAGTCATCCATATAAATTCCGTGATGGATAAACCTTCCGACCTACGTCCGGATTCGTTAAAAACAGATCCTTGCCGAGATGCTTGTTACATCTGTGGTCGAGAAATTTTATTTTTTCAGGAGTCTGTTTATGAAGATTTGGAGCTACAGCTTTTCCACTCGGATTGATGGCAAGGGACTTCTGGTTGAAAAAGCCAATAAATATTTTGAAGTTCTTGAAGTACATGGGTTTTCACCAAAATCAATTCAGACATATGCGTTTGTGCTGATCACTTTTTTCAGATGGCTCAATGAAGACTGGAAAAAATTTGAAAATTTCACCCAAAAAGATCTTCAAGACTGGATGTTTGAACTCGACAAGAAAAACTTAAAACCAAACTCAATCAATCAGCGCCTCTGTTGCGCGAGAGCCTTTTATCGATTTTGTTTTGACAAACCCCTGCCGCATGTTCCGGGTGTTCTTTATCGAAGGGGAAGTTGCAGGGGGCGCGGGCGCGGCTATCTCGGTCTTTCCACCATCAAACCAAAGGGATTTCTAGAACTCAGCGCCAACGTCCCACGTAAAATAATTGATCCAATGACCCCCAAAGACATTGATTTATTCCTTGCCGATATTGATCGTTACCGGGATTTGGCTCTAACACTTACCATGCTTCTTTGTGGCCTCAGGCGCCAGGAGATCACTCTTCTTCGCATTGAGGATGTGGATTTTCATCAAAGCATTATGAAGGTCAGTGGCAAAGGTCATCGGGAGCGATTTGTCCCAATGCCGTTTTGTCTTATGCAGGTTCTTGAAAAATACTTGAACATCGAAAGACCCATTTCGGCATTAGAACACTTTTTTGTAATTTTGCAGGGACAAAAATCTGGGCAGCCAATGACCAATAGTGGAATCAGAAGCTTATTCAGAAAAAGACGTGATCGCTTGGGGCTGCCAAAAGCAAAACCCCATCAATTTCGTCATGCATTTGCTTCGGACCTGGCTCGAGCCGGTGTTCCGCTTACAACCATACAACGCCTCCTGGGGCACTCAGACCCAAGGACAAGTGTGATCTATATTGAACTTTTTATTGAAGATATAAAAATTGAGTACGATAAAGCCATGACAAAAATCGAGGCGCGATATGCTGCACTTTCGAAGTAAACCCCTTCCCGAAATTGCTGAAACATTTCTCAAAGAAATTACTGTTTCTGGCCGAAGTCAAAATACAGTCGCCCTGTACCGGGCGGCATTTCATCATTTCTACAGATTTCTAGCTCAGCAAAGGATCATCATTACTGGATTTGACTGCAAAATGCTCATTGAATATGACGAGGACCTGCTTCGTCATAATCTAAAACTGGTCACTCGAGCGGCCCATATTGCGCATGTTCATGTTTTTTTAAGATGGCTCGAGGTCAGAGGGGATATTCCACAAGACTTTACAAAAAAACTATTTCCAAAATATCGAGCCGACGTCGTGAAGGGCCAACAAGCAGAACTACCAGAACTTGCGCTGAGGTTCATTACAGTTCTTGGTGCCTCCAATAAAAAAAATACCATAAACGGTTACCAATCCTCGCTGAGATCTTTTTACCGACTTCATCAGGCCAGAACCCCTAAGCCATACGATATCACCAGAACTGATATTGAAAACTTCATGCTCCGTCTAAGCGATCAAGGTATGGGCCCTAATCAGCGCTTCGGGCGCCTTGTCCAGTTTCGTAGGTATTTGGATTGGCTTTATGATCATAAAAAAATAAAAATTCTCCCGGATAAGCTGCTCTCCGCCAAGGATTTTCCAAAGCGTGAAAAAAAACTTCCAAGGCCATTTCCCGTCAATGTTGACTTGGAAATTCAAAAGCGCCTTGATGCAAATGGCAGTATTGATTATCTGGGCGTCTTGTTAATGCGTAGGTGTGGCCTGCGAGTCGGTGAGCTCCGAGATCTCACTCTTGACTGTGTAACTCAAGATTTTAATGACAACTGGTTTTTAAAAGTACCTCTCGGAAAACTCAATACCGAAAGAATAATTCCATTGGACATCAAGGGTGTGGAAATCATCCAACGAATCAAAAATTATCACCCCGGCACCACAGAGCCAGGGTCTTCCGTAAGATACTTGATTTCAAATCCAACGGGAAACCGCAGGTCTCGGCGTCACTTTGCCATTGTTCTACAAGAGGTGACCAGGGATCTTGCGATCCCTGGTTCCGTGACCTTGCATAGGCTTAGACATTCATTTGCCACGTCGCTTTTATCCGCAGGACTTAGCATTACGACACTAAAAACACTCTTGGGCCATAAAGACCTCGCAATGACACTCAATTATGCTGAAGTCACCCTAGAAACGGTGAGAAACGAATATTTTGCAGCTCTCACAAAAGTCCATACAAGATACGAGGTGGCAAGCTACCCTCTGAAAATGCCAAATTTTTTAGATGGTATGAATCAATCTTTCTATGATGCGCAAAAATTCGCCAAAAAAATTGCGAAAGATCAAAGTAAAATCGATCAAACACAGTTCAACCGTCTTTGCTATCGTCTGATGACACTTCGAAATGAATTTTATCAGATGTTGAAATCTGAAGAGAAGAATTGACTCTATCCTCTAGACTCTTTTGCTCAGCGATTAGACGTTCCCTCTCAGCTTGTTCCTTTTCAGTCTTCTCCTTAGCGGCAGCTTCTTCTCTGCGAAGGGCCACTAATTCTTGGTGCACACTTCCGTGGCTACATGCGCACAAGTCCGCAATGGCTCTGTAGGTGAGCTTCTTAGCAAGAAGTTTACGGATCATTTCTGAATCTCTAAGTTTCTTGCGACCAATAAGTTTGCCTTTTGCTCGAGCATTCGCGA
The DNA here is from genome assembly GCA_038216925.1 of Bdellovibrionia bacterium. Taxonomy (GTDB): domain Bacteria; phylum Bdellovibrionota; class Bdellovibrionia; order JABDDW01; family JABDDW01; genus JBBQPV01. The sequence continues at coordinate 2,387 of JBBQPV010000007.1, read as the reverse complement.
GTCCTATCTTTACTCTTTCTGCGATTAAATCACGTTCGAGCTGACTCACAGCTGCGAGTATGGAAAATATTGCGATACCTACCGGAGTACTCGTATCAATCTTTTCAGAAATAGAAACGAAACCTACATTTTTGGCCTTAAATTCGCTTAGTGCATTTAATAAATGTGTTGTGGATCTTGCGAACCTTGAAAACGCAGGGACAATGACGTTGGAAATCTCACCATTTCTTACTGCTTGCATCATCCGATCAAGTCCTGGGCGAGAAGCTTTTGTCCCGGACACATTTTCATCCATGAAAATTTCATAATTTGTGATTTTATTAAAATCCAAATATTCCTTTAAAACTCTGATCTGAGATTCAAGGCCTGTGGCCTGCAAATTTGTGCTTACTCTGGCGTATGCCGCAACCCTAGTTGCCATAATATTTACTCCAAAACTAAAATGGATATAGAAGAGTGAATCCACAAAAATGTGGTTCAGTTTGGGCAATTATGGATCAAGCTTTTAACTATTTTGTTAGCAGCTTGTTTAGTCTCACCAGGCTTACCAAGTGAGTGTTGGCTGCTCCAGTTGCCAACTCATATGTGATCTGACCGATGGTTCCTAAGCTTAGAAATAACAACCCCCAAGTCATTAAATTTGAAATTAATCGAGCCATAAACAATTCCTTTCTTTGAGCAATGCTCTAAATATGATTTTAAAATTAAACGAGTAGGGTGACCAAAACTGACTACAAAGTGACTACGAGATCCCTAAATAACCCGTAGTAACCCAAACAATCCCATATAGAAGTCAGATGATCAAAACGATGGAAGCCTCCGATTTAACTTGAAAAACACAAAGACTTTGACTACTTATGAACTTTAATAACCTGTCGCTGGTTCGGGCTCATAACCCGAAGGTCGTTGGTTCAAATCCAGCCCCCGCAACCAATTTTAAAAGGTGCCAGCCCACTTTAAGTAAGGCGGCGCATCAGTAATTATGAAGACTGAGAATATTGATATCACTGTACTTAGAAATGCCCTGGTTACCCTAAAAGAAGGTCTTAGTCCAAAAACCCAGTTAGAAAAAGATGGCACAATCCAAAGATTTGAATACACATTTGAACTCTGTTGGAAATTCATGAGGCGGTTTTTGCTGTCCATGGGAAGAGGAGAAGTCAGCAACTCACCCAAACCTCTCATAAGAGATGCATTTCAAGAGGGTTGGATTAAAGATACAGGTCCCTGGTTTGAATTCTTAGAAATGAGGAATAAAACGGCACATAGTTACGACAAAAAGATAGCTGAGGAAATATTTGATTCTGCCTTAAAATTTCCTAAGTATGTTGACGAATTAATATCTAGCTTCGAAAAGATAAAAGTTAATTGACACTAGAGCCGCACGATTCAGAAATTATTAAATCCATATTAAATACTCATCTGAAAAGTAATGAAGTCCAAGTTTTTGTCTTCGGTTCGCGAGCAATCGGTACTGCGCGGCCGTCTTCTGATTTGGATTTACTTTTACGGAGCAATATAAGAATCGATCTCACGATCTTAAGTAATTTAAGAGAAGCCTTTGAAACTTCAAATTTACCTTACAGAGTTGATGTAATTCTAGAATCGGAAATAAGTGACGACTTTAAAAATAAAATTCTGAACGAACTTCGGCCTTTAAAGTATTAGATTAGTTTTACCAATAATACATTTTTGGCTTCTTGTGGCCTACCGATTGTGAAGGGTGATACTGACAAGCCCAATGGGCAGTTTATCTTAATACTCCGTACTAAAATAAGGAGGATATGTACCTTTAACCCCAGGCGCACGAAGAGTTAAACTCTCAACGTTTCCCTGAGCATCAATTCCGATCACAGCTCTAGTATAGTGAGCCACAGCTCCACATGATTTAATTACTGGAAATAAATAAGTTTCAGTTTTTTTTCCAGAGTCTACTTCGTAGTAATTTGACCAACTTCCCTGTTCCTAATTCGCGAATACAATCTAAATTTTTAGCTATTATCCTGACTTGCGCAGCGTTCTCAGTCAAATCATAATAAACCGTTGATGGAATGTAGTTTCTTGAGGAATAAATAAATCCACCTGTAAAAATTTTTCCTTGAATTTGACCCACTTTAGGATCTGCAAGACACATTGACGATAGTAATAAAAAAGCAAATGTAAAAAGTTTCATATTCACCCCCCGATGAAGATAGTTTAAGCAAATTAGAGAGTGCTGTGAGGATGGAACGCTTACCCTCACAGAATGTCCAATCCTAGAATGCTTTGAAACCGCCGGAGGTTGCCAATGAGAGCACATGTATCTTTAAACGTAACAAATGTTCCTCAGTCCATTGAGTTTTATAGGAAGGTCTTTGGAGTTGATCCCCAGAAGCAAACGTCAACTT
>JBBQPV010000006.1:0-14940 GCA_038216925.1 Bdellovibrionia bacterium | reverse complement strand
GACTAAAGCGATGTCCATGGATGGTCAAATCGCCTAAGCCATGATGGCGGTCTTCTCTTAGAAGATTCTTGCTTCTGGATCTTTGATCTAAATTCGCTAGATAATTTCAATTAACAAGAATAGTATTTTGGGAATGCCCGGCGAACTTGTCTCCATTAATGGTGAGATTTTTAAACCTTCAAAAGCCAAAGTATCCGTTTTTGATAGAGGATTCTTGTACGGTGACAGCGTCTATGAGGTAGCTAGACGCTATGACGGAGTATTTTTTGGCTTAGAAGATCACATTGATAGAATGTTTTATTCTGCCAGTCGTATTGGCCTTGATCTAAAAAAAACTAAACGTGATTATATTTCTGAAATTTATAGAGTGGCGGAAGTGTCTGGCCTAGATAACGCGTACATGCGCATTGTTGTGACCAGGGGTGAAGGCGGAATTAATCTTGACCCCAACTCCAGTGACAATATCAACTGCGTCATCTTCATGCGCGGTGCGGAAAAATTTATAGTTCCAGAAAATTATAAAAATGGTCTAGATATTATCACCGCAGTCACAGAGAGAAACACCAAGAAAGCCACAGACCCTAATGTAAAATCTGGCAATTATTTAAATAGCGTTTTGGCGCTGGGCGAGGCAAAAAAATCCAAGTCCCACGACGCCATCATGGTGGACCGAGATGGTTTTGTTACAGAGGGAACCACTTGGAACTTTTATATTGTTAAAAAAGGTGTGGTTATAACTCCTCCTGAGGATTCTGATATTTTGTTGGGAATCACTAGAAAAAAGTTAAAAGAAATTTGCAAAAAAAATAAAATTCCCTTTAAAGAAAAAAAATTCAAACCCTCTGAAGCTCAAAAAGCCGATGAAGCATTTGCCTCTGGTTCTTTTAAAGAAGTCACTCCAATCCGTAGTTTAGATGGTAAGGTGTTTCCGTCAGGAGTTCCGGGACCAATGACTGAAAAACTAATGAAACTATATAAAAACTCGGTCAAAGAATATTGTAGGAAATGGCAAAATAAATGAGCAAGACATATATCAAAGACATGAAAGATAAAGATCATGTGGAAGATGTTTTTCTGGTGAAAAACAAAACCACGCCGCTAGCTAAAAACGGCAAAGCCTACTTAGCTATGAGCTTAGGTGATAAGACCGGCAGCGTAGAAGCCCGAATGTGGGACGGCATAGAAAGTGTCATTACCCGGTTTCAGCGTGATGATTTTATTAAGGTAAAGGGCGTAGTGAATCTTTACCAAAAACGCCTTCAATTAGTTGTAACGGAAATTGCCAAGGTTTCAAAGAAAGACATAAAGCCTGAAGATTTTCTCCCCTCCACCAAACATGATGTGGAAGCCATGTTCAAGCATCTCATCATGATTGTGAAGGGGTTGAACAATAAATATGTGCGGCAGCTTATCCTCAATACTTTAGAAGACCCGGTCATCAAACCTAAGTACATGAGGTGCCCCGCAGCCAGAACAATTCATCACGGATGGATTGGCGGCCTCTTAGAGCACACCTTATCTATCTGTAAACTCATGGTGTTTTTGGCCTCACACTACGAAGGTATTGATCTTAATCTTCTGATTTTTGGAGCGATATTTCACGATATTGGTAAAATTTGGGAATTGGATTTTGAAATGGGTACTAATTACACCGACGCCGGAAAACTTATCGGTCACCTGGTGATGGGATCAGAACTTGTGGAAGCTCAGACTCAGAAGATAAAAGGTTTCCCAGAAGAATTAAAAATTATTTGCAAACACATAATATTGAGTCATCATGGTAAGTATGAGTATGGAAGCCCAAAGAGGCCCAAATTGCTCGAAGCTTACATCGTGAGTTCCATCGACGAACTAGATTCCAAAATTACGGCGCTTCAAAGCTTCCTACAAAATGAAAAGGCACTGGCCACGGGAAACCAATGGACAGGGTACAGTGCAATTTTTGATCGTTACTTTTTTATGCCTAGAACAAATCAGGAGGTTCTTGATGGCGAGCCAAAAACCGAGACTTCGACCGACTTGTGAGGTCGACAGACACGACAATGACCATGTTGAAGTCAAGCTTGGTTTTCACGACCCTCTAGATTACGAAGTAGATATTTATTTTTTCACTCCTCCCACTCTGGGATTATCCGTCCAAAACCCAAAAGCTGAATTTTTAAATAGCATGAGAAGTTATGTGAGGCTCCAAACTTCACCGGGGCTGTCTGATTCTACCGAACTTGTTTCCGCCGAGCGGGTTTACCTTGAGGCTCAGCGCCTCAGTGATGCCATACAAAAAGAGACCTTAGATGCGGCACCAGTTATTTATGCGGTGAAAGCGTGCGGAGTTGCCTATGAGAGCTACTTAAAATCCAGAACAAAGCTCCATGCCAACTGCGGACATAAAAAGGACCTGGTTTTAAGTGTAGAGGAAACAGAGCTATTAGATGAAGAATTGGCGCAAACTGAAAAATTGAATGTGAATTTACGTCATACCCTCAGTCAAGCTCTTAGTTCAAAAAGACAAATGACTTTACCCGATGGAAGTCGGCAAGTTCTTGTGCGGTTAGGGGACTACGTGAGTTTCCTCATGGTGGATTATCTTTCAAGCCTTCAAGAACGATTACATATTGTAAAAACAGAAGATGACCAGCAGAAAAATGTTCTGGAGAGACTTTCTAAAAACTTAGAAATGTTGGGACGTTCAGAGTGGGCATTAAGAAAAAAAATAGGCCTACATGTGGAAGCAGCATCCAGTCCTGAAGCGCGGGCGGACTACCTTTATAAAATTGGTTTATTAAAAAAATATTTTCAGCGGGTTCTGTTTATACAAGTTAAAACCACCCCCGTTGCAAAAAAAGTTTTTCAACCCATGGCGGCCATCGCCGCGGGTTTAGCTGCAGCATGGGCTGGACTTTTCCAGCAAGCGCAAAGCTCATCTAGCTTCGTCAAAAATTTTGGACTCACCCCTACTTGGATTTTATGCATTGGTGTGGCGGTCTACATTGTTAAAGACAGAATCAAAGATGCTGGAAAACATTTTCTTGTGGGCCGTGTGGAAAAGGTTCTCCCTGATATAGAAAAAGTTTTGTACTACGAGGGCGACGCCATGGAACCCCAAGACTTGGGCCGTATTCGGGAATCGGTGAGATGTATTAAATCCTCAGATCTTCCTGCAAAAGTGTATGACGTGAGATATTCCGATTCCAATTCTGGTTTAGAGGCGGAGCTTGGGGAAAATATAATCCATTATAGTAAAAAAATCGGACTCTACAAAAAATCCAAATCTTTAGTCGGCCCGGCGTGGGGCTTAAGAGAAATTATTCGATTCAGTTTAAGTCATTACTTTCAAAATCTAGATGATCCCTTCAAAGAGATTTCTTTTATAGATGATACTGGTCGGTTGGGAAAACATGAAGCCAGACGGATTTACTATGCCCACTTAGTTTTTCAGATGAGTTACAAGCAAGACGGGAAGCTTCATCAAACAACTAAAGTAGCAAAACTGGTTTTAGATAAACAGGGTTTAATCAAAGTTTCAAATAGTGTGGAACCCATTGGATCTCTTCAGTTGTGAATAAAAAAGAAATCAAAGAATTTTGGCGAAAGTCTGAGCACGATCTCGTGTTTACTCAAGCTACCGCCCTTTCTTATACAACTTTGATTTCCATGGTGCCTCTTCTTGCCGTTGCATTTTTTCTTTTTAAATCTTTTGGTGGATTTGACATCGTTATTAAAGACTTGGGACCCATTATTGAAAATAATCTCGCACCATCATTTAGCGATAAAATATCTGTTTATTTGGACGAAATTATTAATAAATTTAACGCTGGCGCCATTGGGATTGTGGGTGCCATCGGGTTTATTGTCACCACCATCACCACTCTCACCACCATAGAAAAAACTTTTAACGTGATTTGGGGAGTGAGAAAACCCAGACGATTGGGAAAGAGAATCACAACTTATTGGACCCTCATGACTATTGGACCACTCTTGTTGGGTGTGTCATTTATGTTCAGCGCAAAGGCACTAGCCTGGTTAAAAACTGATCCAGGATTTCTTGCAAGCGTAGCCGTATTAGTTTTTACCGTTGTTCCGTATTTTACCAGTGGCCTTCTTTTTTCGGCGCTGTTTTTATTTATTCCTAATTTGTATGTGCATTACAAAGATGCACTTAAAGCGGGGATGATCACAGGAGTAGTCTTTGAATTAGCCAAACTCATTTATGCCATTTACGCTAAACAAACCATTTCCAAAGATGCATTGTACGGGGCGCTCATTGTAGTTCCCGTGTTCCTCATTTGGATTTATGTAGTATGGCTGATCGTTTTATTTGGTGCGGAGCTTTGTTGTTATTTTCAGTTCAAGAGACTGAAATTAAATTATAAATTTAATTGGGAAGAGCGTCTCAGTTCTTTTGCCATCGCTGATATTTTGGAAACTTTGAGCAGTACTGATGGTGGGTTGACTCCGGAGGAGATGCAGAGCAAATTGCAAATTCCATTTTATGAACTCACCGCCCATTTGCATTTTTTGGAGCAACAGGGGCAGCTCATTCACGCCAAACGACGCTATTATAGAACTCATCCCCACTCGGCCATTGACATGGACCAGATTGCAACCCAACTAGACACCCATAGATACGTTCCAAAGGGGAATCTAGGTCAGCAGATCTACGCTAAGACAAAATCCCTTTGGAAAGTTAATCCCTAGTTAATTGCCCCATGTTGGCCACGCATCAGAGCTGGCTGGAGCTGGTGGAGTTGCACTTGCGGGACCAGAAGCTGATTTTGCTGCACCGGAAGCAGCTTTCGATGGACTAGATGCCGCACCAGATGCTGCGGCGGCGGTGGCAACCGCTTTTTTAATGGCCTCATCCAACACATTTTGTGGAGGTTCGGCATCGATTCCTAAGAGCTTTTTTGATTCTTCGATGGCAATTTCACGGTTCTTCTGAATTTGCTCGGGATTCAGTTGAAAGTAACTTTTTGCGTCTAAATCAAGTTTATCCATGTAGGATTTATTTGTGTTTAAAGCATAATCTTCTAGGACAATACTTCCCGAGGCACCGTAATGGGACAGGATAGGTGGCAGCTTTTCAGTTGGTGTCCCTTGGATAATCAAGAAACGAGTATTTGTCTCTTCAATAAGTTTTGTCGACATACTTAAGTACCGGGCTTTGTCATCATTTCTGATGTCATTGGGACCCCAGTTCATTTTAGGTGGTGGTATTAATCCCAGGTAAATGGCAACGGTATCTAAAGATGTGATGTCAGATTGGGATAGGGACCCTTTGACAAGCATGGCGGAAATTAAATAATGCATGAATATTAACTTAGATTCCATATTCATGATGTCTTTAAGGGCTACAAGATTTTTATCGGGCATTTTTGGATCTGCAGCAAACTCTTTTATTGTTTCTAGTTGCTCATCCCACATTTTATTTTTCATCCAAGGGATTGTTTTATTCAAAGCCCTGGCAAATTTTGCATTAGCCAATATGAGTTCATTTTTTTGATTAGCATCAGAGGACAGAAGACTTCTCTTGAACACATCTCTAGAAATGAGGACCCATAGAGTTTTATGGGCACGGGGATCTGTTTTTACAAATCGGAGAGCAGCGGCTCTGTACTTAGCCTGAGTGAGTTTCAATTTGGCTTTGACTTTACCACCAACTTTCATAGTAGTGTAGCCGTCCAGCCCGTATGCAACTAAGGCAACAACGGATGTACTGACTCCTGCTGCAATGAGCTTCTTACTGTTGTCCGAGAGATTTAATAATTTTTGAAAAGCTGGGTTGTCAGCCTTTTGCATTCCGTTCACAATTCTAAATTTCCAGAAAAGACTTCCGTGGGTCGTGACTTCTTTTTGAAGAGCTTTTTTCACTGCGGGGTCTTGGGCAATATTTGCCTCGGCAGTGGCCACTTGTTTTTCCGCTTCAAATAAACCCATTTGTTTTTCTGCTTCTATTGCACCAACATGTTCCCCCTTTGCAACTGACTGGCCCATTTCCGCGGCAGGTTGAGTCCCTCCACTCGGTGTTGGTTGCAGAGGATTTGGATCCCATGGATTTCCACCACCACCGCCACCACCACCCGGAGGGATAATGGGATCGGGCTTGACGCCTAAACCTTTTTCTATAGCCTTTTGGAGAACCACTTGTGCTCTTGTTTCTAAAGTTGAGGCAAGGGCAGCCCAAGTCAGCTGATCTGAAATAAGTCTAACTCGCTCTTGAGGATTTGTAGGCAATTGTCCGTATAAAGCAGCAAGGCTGAGAATCAGTTTTGCTTGAACTTTAAATACTGTGTAAAAGTCGTAACCAAGTTGGCCCACAAAGCCCATTCCGAAACCTATGGATTGACCTAATCCACCGGCATTGGGATTTAATTTTAAATTGTATGCGCCCGCTGTAAACAAGTAAGCTGAGTCTCTGGAATCCGCCGCCGCTTCCCGCCAAGCTTGGCTAATGAGTTCGTCAGCAATTTTGTCGTCACTTTTTTCATAGGATTCATTTTTTTTCAACTCACTGATCACCGCTTGATACGGATAGGTGAGAACTCCGGAAGTCTGAATGGCAAACTCTGCAAAACCGTCCAAAGCATTATAATTTTGGTAACCCATGTTGAAACTGTTGCCGTAACCACTGGGATCATAGTTTCCAACTCCGTTGGGATCCGTACTTCCCCAACTGCCGCTACCCATTCCGCCGGGACCGGTGTTTCCCCATGTGGGGTCTGAAGCTCCAGAGCCTACGTTCCAAGGATCTCCGCCACCATTATCTCCCCATACATTAGATGCAGTTTGAGTGATCCCACCGGTAATCGGCTTGACTTGGACATCTTGGGCCCAAGCAGGCAAACTACTTGTGAGTATAAATTGTAGGGCAATAACGGATGATATTAATGATTTCATGGTTAACCTCGTGAGGTTACAATGCATGCCCGGTGCCAGATAAACCGATGCCAAGCCCTTAATTTAGCTATGCAAAGTAAGCCTCTGTAGGACTAGAATTAAAACTCTATGGCTATTGGTTTTACAGGATACAAAAAACAGGCACTTCAGGCACTTTGGTTACCCAGTTGCTGGCTGATCTTACTCATATTTGAACTGGCATTTTTCTCTAGCAGCAAATCCCTTCCTATGTGGGCACGCCTTTATGAAGATTTGGTCTTTATTATGAGCTTTTTCTTCTATAGCTCCCAAGGATTTCTTGGGTATTTGGAGAATCCCGCCAGCCAAATTTTCTTATCTTTTAGCCTTCAATTCTTTTTTTGGTGGCTGATGGCCTTTGGATTTTTGACGTTGAAGAAAAAGTTTCAAACTAACTAGCTATTTTCTGAACCTCAGGGCCACATTTGGGAGGGGGCACAGGTGGGCTTTCGTGGGGCGGTGGTAACTCAGATTTGATTTTTAATTCGGCCCATGCTTTTTTCACCAACAACTCAAGTTTAGAGGGCTCCATGGTTTTTACTTGTCCATGGGAAACGAGGTTTTCAACAATTGACCTTAAACTCGCTGGAGTTGCGTCTGGATAGGCGAGGGGTAGACCAAATGAAATTATTTGATCTACGTAGAGCAGCCCATTGGGACCGGTAGGACTTTTATACCAATTTAAAAAACCTATTATAATTTTCAATCGCGCAGCGATCTCAGTTTTTGAAGGAGCGTCTTTAATAAATGTCGGAAGATCACCCAAATCTAGAAGAAGTTTTTCCACTTTCCGTGGAGTGGTGGCGTCTCTGTTAAAATCCTGAAGAACGCGTACAATTTCTTCAGCCTTATCCTGTGGGATTTCAAATACTGATCTACCCATAAGACGGGCAAGTCCCGTTATGACTACGGCTAATCTTAGCGGCACAGCTGAGTTTTTCTTTGACTCCCCTAAAATAAAAGCTCTAACAGATTCTTCCGTAGCCAAAGCTACTTTCGAAAACTCCCCTGCCTCAATTTGATCTTGTCTTTCAGCACTGGCAAAATGTCCGCTCAAATTAAAGCTGCCTTTTTGGATGTATGTTCTTTGTTTATTCATCACCTTTGCTTTTACAATTCTCAATTTCAAGTGATTGAGAACTATTTCCAGAGGCGCACCTTCTAGTTTATGGACATGCCTCCCTTCCAGCAAATGTTGGTAGCCGAAAGCATTTACTCTCATTTGAGAATCATGTCCTAAAGGATAGATGATACCGCCAAAAGGTGTGACTTCGGGAATTCCCACCAGGGGCGCCGCAAGGGAATAACCAAACGCATCTAAAAATTGCCCATCCAAAATGGCCGTGACACCCATGGATGTTTGCACTTTCATGAGTTGTCTAAGGGCTTCAAATTCATCACGGAGAGTAAATACAAATTCACTGTATAGGACTTCGTCAATTTTAAATTTTTCAGGGAAATTTGCCCCATTTAAGAGTAATTCTACACCCGCTCTGTTTGGATTATATTTTCCGTCGGTGTGATAGATGGCTAAAGTCTCACCGTTTTGAAATTCAATCTGAATGGGTCGAATGGACTTAATGTCTTTAATTTCTTTCCCGTCACCAATGGCATTTGCCAATGCCATCAGATGATCATATGTATGCTGAGCGACGTTGGGCTCTTGGATAATCTCCAGCATATTATTTCTATAAAATGGTTGTGCGCGTCCTTGAGAATCAAATGTTACATTTGGCGGGATGGAATGATTGTGGGAGGAACTGGTAGAAATAATCCCTTTCACAAATTTCAAATTATCATCAATCACTGCAATGACAGCTTGTTTCTCATGCTGGATTGGATTCTCCTGCCCTGGTTTATAAAGGGGCTGACTGACAATGAGTTTAAGAGGGCGTTTACCTTTTGAAATTTTAGTAAATAATTCGGCCTCGTCGCAAATGATAAAACCCGCCTTCAGAAGTCTTTTTAACTCAACCCCTTCTCTGGATGGTTTTATGGTCACAGCACTATTTTTAAAATTAGCAGACATTTGCAATCCGCGATTAAACTCAGTTTCCATACTGGTGTTAAAGTCTGTCATCACCAGCGTCAGACCGATGTTTTGTTCAGCGGAATCAATGAGCATATCTGTTGTGCGAGGGTCCCCAATTTCAAATCTTTCAAACAGGAAAGCGAGATCGTGGTTTTTCTCCTTCAGTCCCGCAAAATTGCCTCGTCGATGTATGACATCTGAGAACACCGCTATTTCTTCTTTGTCTAGGTCCGCACCGGTGGTTACGGTTTCAGGATAAGAAGTTTTGAAATCATAGGAAAAATATATGCGGGCATAGGCGTCATCCAGCGATTTAAATTTAGATTTTATGATCCGGGGTTTCATGAGTGGAAGCTCACCCTGTCTTAGAGGATGGGCTACTAGTAACTCAGCTGGGAAACTTTGGACGCCCCATGAAAGAGTACACAATAAAATGAAACTTAATAATTTGGCCATTGAAACCCTGGGTTTCAGTATCTGTGCCATAAAAATAAGTTACATTCTCAGAGGTGAAACTTTGAATTGCTGTTCAATTCAAGGTCTTACTTTGTAAATAATATGGGCAAGCTAGTGGTTATTTTACTGTCTTAAACACTTCAATCATATAAGCGCCGATGGTTTGCGCGGCCAACTGCCAATCGGTCACAGCGGTTTGCGCAATCATCTGAGGATAGGCAGGACTTGCCGAATGGCTATGAATTCGGCCAAGTACATAAAACTCATCCAAGGCAACATTAAATAATTGGGCCGGGTTGAGTGTTCTAGGGTCTATTTTAAGATTTCCCATCCATTCCGGTGTGAGTAAATAAGGAGTTTTTAAAACCGTTTCTACGCCGTAAAAACCGCTGAAAGTTTGGCCTTGTTCTACCATAAGTGTTGTATGAATTCTGTCCATGACATTGGGCATGGGTCCTACTAGAAGAGGAAATATTCCCGGTGAAACCAGCCGTTTAAATTGCACCAACTGGGTATCAGAAAAAGGTGTTCTAGATGACGGGCGACTCTTCAAAAGTACTTTGAAAATCTGTAAGCCGTGGGAACCTCCACCAGTTTTAAACGAGGCATAGCCGTCAATCATAATGGCTGAATTGGCGTAAGCATGATTTAAGGCCGCGATGACTGCGGTTTTTTCTTCTGCGGTGAATTCTCTCCCGTTAACGTCTCTGAGGAGTTTGGTTGGAGACGCTAGTTCTTTAGGGTCTGGCACCGCTCCGATTTTTTGCGAATTCAATAGAAGCTGGCGGACTTCTGGTGACAGGTTTGACGGAGCCCCCGATAATCCCAAAATGTAGGCCTTTAACAATTGTTGAAAATTAAATTGGGGCGTGACTAGTCTGGCAGACACAAAAAGTTTTAAAACATCAGTGAAAAGTGGACACGGTCCAGCGTCATCTAGATCATTAATTGTAAAGTCCGCAACGCCGCCCCTATTAAGTATGGCTCCAAAATTAGAATAGTGAGCATCACCTACGCACCAGCCAGCTTCCCTGGCCATTGAAATCAAGTTCCCAGTCATTTGAGGATTATTTTTGAGAGTAAAATAATAGTAAGGGATAAACGTTCTTAAGAAATGTTCTCCGTCAGTAACAGTCTGAATTTTTCTTTGAATTTCATCGGGTTTAAAATACGGATAGAGAGTCTGCAAATCATTTAATATTTTCTGTTTGTCCAATGCCAACCCATGGGAAGTGACTGGTGTTGCTAATATCAGGACAGATGCGATTAATATGATTAGTGTTTTCATGACAAAAACCTACATAACTCCTGGGCCCTTAGCAAGTGAAGGAAAGTGAAAAATTCAAAAAATCACATATAAAGTCGTTGGATTATGGACTTCATAATGTAATTGTTTAGCTGGGGAGTCGACATGGACTGGGACTATGAAAAGTTGCGTGATTTTTTGGGTCAATTGCTTGAAAATTCTGATGGAAATGGCGCTTTCACCGATAAGCAATCCCTCATCTTGAATGGACGGCTGGATTCCGTTGGCGTCACACGTCTTATCTTGTTTTTAGAAGCAAATTATAAAGTTACTTTGAGCAAAAAAATTAAGGATGTTTCTGATTTGGACTCCTTTGAAAAAATTAAGGAAGTTTTGGAATCCGCTGATGGGCTGTGACGTGTTTTCTGATTTGGAAAAGTCTCTCCATAGTGGCGGCAATGTCATTTTTTCTCAATTTAGGGATTTCCATCTAAACCGTCTCACACGTTGGGATTACTTAGACCTTTCCAGTGAGGTGGAAAAAATCATTAGATTGATGGATGCCTCGAGTCCACCCGGGGAGCCGGTGTATTTTTTATTTAAAAATCGGGGACTTGGATATGCAAGCATACTTGCTTGTCTAATCAGTGGACGCACGTTCATTCCACTATCCATGAAACATCCGTTAAATCATATTGCGCGAACGGTTTCATTGGTTAATTCCAGAGTTCTCCTTGCAGATGATTCAACAATAAGCACTGCTACATGTATTCAGAAGCTAGTGCCCAGTCTAGATATCCAGTGTGTTGATAAATCTGGAGTTTTAATTCGTGGCAATGGGTCAATGGGCGGAGCTGTATTAAAAAGATTTAATGATATTGCCTATGTTCTGTTTACCTCCGGATCAACTGGGAGTCCCAAGGGAGTGCTCATTGAGCGAGCAAATCTGAATCATTATTTAAATGGAGTGGCCCCAGTTATTTCCTTAGAAAAGAATGACAAATGCACGCAAATGTTTGATCTGAACTTTGACTTAGCTATTGGTGAAATTCTAAGCTGCATCCTCGCTGGCGGCTCACTTTACCCACTTGAAAGCAATGAACTTCCACTTATTGAAACTTTTTTAGATAAATTTGAACCCACAATTTGGAGTTCAACCCCTTCTACGGTGAGAATGATTCAAAACCTTGGATTCTTAAATAAATATATTGGAAGTATCCGAAAGAGTTTTTTTGGCGGCGAAAAGTTGACGGTATCCATTGCCAAGTATTGGAAAAGTAAATGTCCCCAGTCCCAAATTCACAATTTCTATGGGCCAACTGAGACCACTATAAATGTCCTTCACTACGAGTGGACTGAAAAAGATCAAATAAATGTTCCACTTGGCCGTGCCATCCCATCTAATTCAGTCAGAATTGTGAATGACGGAGGTCAGCCCGCTGGGCCAAAGGAAGTCGGGGAAATAAATGTTGGCGGGGCACAGGTGGCTCGGGGATATTTGAATGAGACCACAGACACTCAAAGCCCCTTTTTCCATGTGGGTGAGGCCAGATGGTATCGCACCGGGGACTTCGGATTTATCAATAGCTTTGGAGATCTGGAATTTGTGGGGCGAAAAGATCTTCAAGTAAAAATTCAGGGGCACCGCATAGAGTTAGGTGAAATTGAAAGCGCAGCGTCCACCTGGATGCCCGAGGCCCACATCATGGCAATGGAACTTGACGGAGAGCTTGCCCTCATTATCGAAGTTGAATTGTCGCAGGAAAAAATGAAGTTATTATTTTCACATTTGCGAAAGTGTCTTCCCCAGTACATGCAACCAACCAAGCTCCTTTTAATTTCACCGTGGCCATTAACGATTAATGGTAAAACTGACCGCACCGCTCTTAAAGGTGCTGCTTTGTTGGGAGAGGCTAGGGTTCTCTTTGAAAAATAAAATTCTGCAGATTATATTAGCCCTATTGTTTGCTGCTTTATTTTCATTGGTTCATCGAGAAGCCGCAGAAATCATGAGCCTGATTTTAATTTTAATCGTGATTTGTCCAAAGTGGCGAATAAATATCATCGCCATTGGGACTTTGATTTTCCAGTTGGTTCCGCTACATTCTGCTTTTCAATATTCTGAACAAAGGCTTGTGGCATTACTCAGGGACGCACCAATAAAAGAGTTAACTAATGCAAGTTGGCTTACCGGAGCCCTGAGCGTATGCACCTTGTATGTTTTAATTTATTTTAGAAGGATTCTCCTCCGGACGCCTCGAATTCAAAGACCACTGGCTTGGGGCCTAGTGACTACGATGACGTTTTTCTTTGTTTCTGCAGAGCTGGTCCATTGGGGCCTCATTAAAGGCGGGCCAGCATATGTTCTTATTTGGATTCTTGTTTGCCTGATGAAATACGTTTGGTTTTTTAGCTATGACCTTCAAAACAATTTAAAGAAAAATGAGACTGTTTTTTGGAGAGCCGCATATTACACACAGTTTTGGACTTTCAATTTGGTGTCAGGAACCGTACCTAAGGGAGAGAAGTTCTGGACAAAATTTGAAGTAAAAGATCATTTGGAATTGACTAGGCTCAGGGTTCACGCGCTCCTCCTATTAGTGTGGGGAATTATTTTAAAAACCGGATTTGGAGTATTTCATAGAGCCTTATATCAAGAAGGCTTTTTATCCATAAATCAAATGTTGGTTATTATAAAAAACGGGCAGCATCTTGGTTCTAAGCAGGCAGCATTATATGCACTTTTAGATAATTTTCTTTATATAGGCAATATAGTTTGTTGGGGTCACATTATGGTTTCCATAGTGTGGTTTTGTGGTTACAAAATACCCAAGAATACTGATTCACCATATCTGTCTAGTAATCCGCTGGATTTTTTTGGACGTATGTACTTTTACCTTAAAGAGATTCTATTTCAGATCTTTTACTTTCCTTGTTTTATGTTTCTCAAGGGCGTTCCACTTTTTTCCAGAGTGTTTTTGTCCCTGTTTTATGCTGTATTTTTCGGAAAATTTCTTATCAACTACACTAAGCAAGTGGGAATGATTGTGGAGATGGGGGTTGGAAAAAGTCTTCATCAGCATTTTCCTTATATGATTTATTGCCTTCTACTGACCCTTGCTTTGTTTCCTTATCTTTTGAATGACATAAGGGGCAAGCAGAAAAGACTCTTAAACGTTCCATCAAAAATTGGAATATCATTGGCCATATTCATCGGCTACACGCTAATGAGACTTTTTGATACGCTTCAGGTCAACGATATTGCCATCAATTTTAAGTTACTTCTGACGGTTCTGGGCGGGACCACATGAATCGTCAACATGGAATGGATTGGCTGCGCTGTTTTTTGGTGTTTATTGGAATTCCGTACCACTGTTGGACATTTTTAAATCCCAGATTTTATTATTTTGAGAATATCAGGCACTTCTCATTTGGCCATTTGGACACCATCTTTTGGATAGAACATCTTTTCCGTATGCAATGTTTTATGATGATTTCTGGTTATTTTTTCTTACCTTCCATTAAAAATAAATCCTCGGTTTTGTTTTTGAGAGAAAAAATCTGCAGACTGCTCATTCCCTTTATTGGTGCGTACATCTTTTTGTTTCCTGTCATTCTCGCCATGATGTACGTGGCCCGACGACGACTGCAGCTTAAAGAACCGAATCTGGGAAACGCCTTAGTTTATTATTTTGAGATGTTAATCAATGGTCATCTTATCATTGGATTCCTCTGGTTTATTCTTTACCTTTTTACATTCATGGTGGTGTTTCAAATCTTACATCAGTTTTGGAAAACAAAAAGAGTCGTGACGGTGAAACCCGGAATTTTACTTCTGGGAGGGAGCTGGGTCATATTTATATCGCTTTTAAGTTCACCCCACTGGGGAGATATAGGCACTACGTATTTGACCAGTCCGGCAAATATCTATTTTGAAGGATGGTTTTATTACGCCGTGTTTTTTGCTTCCGGAATCTTCCTTTATAAATATCCCAAACTCAAACATGTGATTGTAGAAAACAGTCCCTATTTAATCAGTGTTGCGGCGACGGCATTACTCATGGTGGTTTCAAGTGCTTATATTCCAAGTGACATGCAGCACACTGAAGTCGCTTGTCTACTATTAAGATTTCTCGTTGCGGTGACGAGTTTTTTTTCCGTACTGGGAATATTTGGCTTCTTTGTGAAGAGGTTCGATATCCCTTGTAAGCAAGTGACCGCAGCGGCGAATCAGTCCTATTCAATTTATTTTAGTCATTACTTTTTCATTGCACTGGTCGGGATGCTGATGACC
>JBBQPV010000005.1:0-15658 GCA_038216925.1 Bdellovibrionia bacterium | reverse complement strand
AGAATATTATGAAAAATCTTTTGTTTCTGGCTATTTTACTAATCCCTTTGGCATCGGTGGCTCAATCCGAAATTTCTATGGACGAAATAAATTCGGTGACCATGCAGATCATGCCTGAATGGTCAGACACTTATGGTAGTTTTAAAAATGAAGATTCCAGATTTTTCTCACTTCCGCTATTGATGAGTAAGTATTCTCTGAATCGCATGCAAGCTCTTCAACTTCAAGCTTTATACAGATTAGATATTTCAAAAAATAAGTCAGCAAATCTTGCAGAAACTTTTCAAAAAGCTTTATCAAGTGTCCGGGCCTATCAATTTGACCATGTGAACTGGGCTAAAATTCAGAGTGCCCCATTTACCGTGGTTTTTGACTTAGATGAAACTCTCTATGATCAGTTTTTAAAGGACGAGCAGTGCGCAGACGTGAAGTATGTTGGCTCTGATAAAAAGACTCACTTGATTCGAACAACTCCTTACGCCATTGACGCTATCAAGGCCATCAACAAACTTGGCGGCGCTGTGGTTCTTTACTCCGCTAACGTAGACGGACCTACAAAGGAAAATCTCACAGCATGGAAGGTTGACGGCCAGCCCCTTCTTGAGAGTGAGTTACTGGCAGGAGTTTTGACTAACAATAGTTTGATGCTCCAGCGGAAAAATGATGGCACAACGGTCACCAATCCTTCCAAAGAACTTCGTGCATTTGATGAAACTTTGAAAAAAGTAATTCTTGTTGACGATAATCCCACGCGAGTTTTTCAAGCTAAAAACTTACGTCTCATTCGTCATTTTGATGGAACACTTTATTGTAACCAATCAGCAGATTTGGGAATTCGCCTGGCGTTTACCAATAGTTTGCGGGAAGTGGTAAAAGAAATTGCGGAGTCTTTGGAATATATGAAAACCCATGTTGACGCGCAATTTGCCGATGCCTATTTGCCCTATACTTATGCGGGGTCTGTCACAAGACATTGGCTCATAGACTCGGGCTATTCCAATTCTGAAGCTGTCTTAGCCATTAGACGGGATCCTAAAATTATTAATCCAAAATTCTAATCTTTTTTAGCGGGTGCTTGGCATCCAGTGTAGCGGCTAGTTTATCCGTACTCACGTGAGTGTATTGTTCAGTGGTGCTGAGACTTGAATGTCCCAATAGTTCCTGGATAATCCGTAAACTCGCGCCACCCTCCAGAAGATGGGTGGCGTAAGAGTGCCGAAGCATGTGGGGATGAAGGGGCCGATTAATTCCTGCTTTGATTCCCATTTTTTGAACCATGCGGTGGAGAGTTCTTACGTTTAAGCTTTCTCCATCTCTATTTTCAAAAACATATCGGTTTTTTTTCACAGCTTTAAGCATTGGCAATGTCCCAGGGAGAAGGGGGCACTGACGATACTTCCCACCCTTTCCCAATATTTCAATAGTTGAATTGGAGAAATTTACTTTGTCTGTGCGTGCTGATGCTGCTTCAGAAACCCGTAACCCGGATCCGTAGAGAAATAAAAAGAGTAGCCGCTCATTATGATTTTCTGGGGTTATGTTCAAAACCTTCCAAATCTCAAAGGCCTCGTCCACGGATATAAAATGGGGAAGTTTGCGGTGAACTTTGTATTTACCTAAAAACTCTGAAAAGTCTTTGGCTGTATAGCCCTCTTCAAAAGCCCATCGAAAGAACGCCTTTAATGTTGCTGCCTTTCTTGCCCTGGAAGTAGGCTCATACTTGGTCAGCCCACCCAGGCGCTGATCTAACGGAACGGTCTCCAGACCCTTCAACAAGTCTTTATTAAAAAAGGTTCGGAGGTCCCCTCGATATGCTCTAAGTGTTTCTTTTGATTGAAATTTTTTTCCTATCTCGGTACTAAAAAGGTCAATCAGATCCCCTATATTGACTCTAGGCATCAATAAACCCATTTTGGAACTGACACATGGCAATATTTATCTTGTATAATCTACCAGACTTTAGTAATATCTCCATTCCTTCACAATGAAGGATCGGTTTGCAGTCACCGGGGAAGTGGGCTGTTATGTAGAACGTCGCGAGGTAGTACGTATGAGCGATAATCAAAATTCCATTATCCTTCCAACGCAAAATTTGCAGCCATCGGGCCTCCAGCCTAAGAATGGTAATCAAATGATTTACAAGTCTGAGTCTATGCACCAGCTTGTAAAGATGATTGAGCGAGTAGCTCCATCCCAAGCCACTGTCCTTATTTTAGGCGAAAGTGGTACAGGAAAGGAACTAGTTGCTAAGCAAATTCATGAAAAGAGTCCGAGGCGTAACAAGCCTTTCGTCGCAATTAACTGTGGCGCTCTAAGAGAAACACTTTTAGAGAGTGAACTTTTCGGTCATGAAAAAGGATCTTTCACCGGAGCTTACACAAGAAAAATCGGTTTAGCGGAAATCGCAAACGGTGGTTCTTTGTTCTTAGACGAAATCGGTGAGCTCACTCCCGGTATTCAATCTAAACTCCTCCGATTTTTACAAGAGGGAGAAATTTACCGCGTTGGTGGTAAAGATCCTATCCGTGTAGACGTCCGAGTTGTTTCTGCAACAAACCGTGATCTTGAAGGTGAAGTAGCAAAAGGAACATTCAGAGAAGACCTATTTTACCGAATCAACACAATCACAATTAATACTCCGGCGTTACGTCGACGTAAAGATGACGTGTCCGCGTTGATTGATTATTTCTTGGTTCAAGGAAAACATGGTTATTTAGAGCGTGGACGTCAAATGAGTCCTGAGGCTTTGAAACTCATGGTTGCTTATTCATGGCCTGGAAATATTCGTGAACTACAAAACGTTTGCGAGCGTTTACAGATCTTGGCTGAAGGTCACACCATTATGGTAGATGATCTTCCTGATCAAATTAAACAGCCTCAAGTTAAACAATTCACCTCAGATTATGATCCTGATGTGACTTTGTTTGAAGTAGAGAAGAGCCATATTTTGAAAGCCTTGAATTATTTCAAAGGCAACAAAACAAAAGCGGCTCACTCTTTAGGAATAACTATTAAAACCCTATACAATAAACTTCACATGTATGGAGAGTTTGAGAATTATTCTGTGCACACTAAGCCCGAGCCCGCAGATGGTGGCACCACTGGCCGCACATCAAGTGATGCGCCAGTAGTTTAAATTTAACAAACCAAGCGCCGTTCCTGAAAAGGGACGGCGTTTTTATTTTGAGAATCTTATGAAAAAATTAATAATCGCAATGTTGTTACTTTGTCCCGCCTTATCTTATGCTGAGTCTTACTCAGTCATAAAAGTAGGAGACACTTTAAATTTTAAGACCACTGAAATTTCAGATGATGAATCAACGATAGTCACTATGGAAAGAGTTGTGGTTTTGGAGCAAGTAAAGAACTCAGCGGAATTCAAAATTCAATCTAGCATTAATGCCTCAAAGTCTCAGATTGTAAATCGCGCGTTTTGGTCCTTTGAGATCACAGCAGATGCGGCATTTGATAAATGTTTGGAATTAAAAGGACGATTGGAAATTTTGAATTTAAAATTTGGCCGCGTTCACACTTGCGTTCTTGGGTCGGGATTTAATGCCTATTGGATTTCTAAAACGGTGCCCGGCGGAATTGTTAAAACGTATAGCACCCTCTGGCATTCAACTACTGAACTCACTTCATACAGCAGAAAATAAAAAGCCGGTCTTCCAACCGGCCTTCATTTAGAAATAACCTTCGTCATCTCCTGTATCATCTTCCTCTTCAGTTTCTGCCTCTGCTTCTGGAGTTGCGGCAGCAAAATCTTCTTCTTCTTCGTCAAAACTTTCAAATTCGCCTTCTTCAGTTCCAAACTCATCTTTTTCTACTTCTGCAAAACCACCCTCTTCGCCAATACTGCTAGCATGGTCTAATGCATCTGTTCCACGAATAGACGCGCCTGCGACTCCACCGGCAATAGCGGCACCTGCCATTTTAGCTTTGGATGATTTGGTTTTCTTCGCGGCAGATTTTTTCTTTCCAGCGGCCTTCTTTGCCCCTGCTTTTTTCTTTGGCGCTGCTTTTTTTGCAACTTTCTTTTTTGCAGGTTTTTTCTTGGAAACTTTCTTTGCCGATTTCTTTTTTACAGTTTTTTTCTTAGCCATGGTTTTTCTCCTTCAACGTGTCATGAAAACACCTTGATTATGAGAAGTGTAGGCTTTGTCTGCAAATGAAAAATGCCGTCTACTTAAAAAATAGACGGCACTCCTAATGTATTGCGCAATGTGTTAGCTAAATAAACTGTCCAAGACTGCGGCTAATTCCGGAGGAAATACTAAACTAAGGAATACCCCACCATCAAATCCGTTTTGGGCTGATACGGTGGAAAAGTAACCCATAATTTTGTTCCCAGCTTTGTTTTTAAGGGGAAAGCTATAATCGATAAATGGGTTAAAGCCATGGGTTGGAACAAAAATTCCGAAATATTTTACTGAGGCATAGATGTAAATATTTACGTTGCCGCGGGTAATATGTGCGGCAATACGTGGAGGCTCACCGCCAGGAACCCCAGGGAGGGCTTCACCGTTGGGAAGAGTGGTTGGACCTATAATTCCGATGCCTTTTACAAGATGAGACAACGGGATGTTGAAGCTCAACGTCCATTTTCCGTTAGAAGGGTCAGGCCCTATGGCCAGAAATGCGCCAGGGATTTCATCTATATTGAATTGCATAGATCCGCCGCCCAAGTTGACGGGCAGATTAAAAGAAAGTTTTAACGTTTGAGTCACTTTATCGATTGAAAAGGACTGGCTGCCTAATATGTTACTTGCTGCTCCCTGAGTGTCGATTCCCTTGTATGGATCAGTCACCTGAGCGCTTGACCCATTATTGCCGCCCGATGATTGTCCGGCAGCTGCAGCCAGCGAACGCGCCAAGTCCTGACCACAAGCACCGGTGGAGATTGCAATTGCTATCACCGCCACACTTGATAATATTTTCTTAAAATTCATAGTTTCCATAATAGGTTCCTCCCTAGACAAATATCTCTCGGCTTACATCTGGAATCTTTAGAGTGGACTCGGAAAATTAGGCAAAGGTCCTGGAGAAAGAATAGACAGTAAATGAAAAACTTGTGGCTTGGTCTTTTACCAGTAATCATCTTTTGGTTTTTTGAAGAAAAATTCGGCACTATGTGGGGACTCGTTGCGGCAGTGGTTTGGGCTATTGGCGAATGTTTGTACGAATATATTAGAAATCGCACCATCGATAAAATGACTTTTATGAGCACCGCTCTGGTTGTGGTTTTGGGAGGAGTGAGCTTTTTTCTTGATAAGAGTATTTTTTTTAAATTTCAGCCAGTCATTACGGAAGTTCTCTTTGCTGGAATTTTATTTTGGCAAAGTAGAAAAGAAAATTCTTGGCTTTTTCAAATGGCTGTCAAATCAAAGCCTGAAGCCTTCAAATCTGCTGATCCTTTGGTGCAAGAGAAACAAAAAAAAATGTTCGCACGTATGACTTTAAGCCTAGAAATTTTTCTTGTCATCCACGCGGTATTTTTGGGAATAGTAGCTTGGTACGGCTCTACTGGGCAGTGGGCCTTCTGGAAAGGCGTCGGTTTTTACGTGCTCTTTCTTGTTTGGTTTGGGGTGGAGTACTTAGTGATGAGAACAAAATCTAAATTAAAGTGACTGACGGTATATACCGATATATACTTTAACTATGTGGATTGAAACTGGTGTCCAAGCTCTGGAAAAACATAAAGTAAAATATGCCATAGTCGGTGGCTATGCGGTAATTTTGCATGGAGTCCTGAGAGCCACCGCCGATTTAGATCTCGCCATATCCATTTCTGAGAAATCATTTGTAGGTGCGGAAAAAGCACTTATGGAATTGGGATTGGAACCTCGACTTCCAGTGACGGCACTGGAGGTTTTTAAATTTCGAAAAGAGTACATAAAGAATCGAAATCTACATGCATGGTCGTTTGTTGATGCGAAAAATCCGATCAATGTCATCGACATCATTATTAGCCAGAATTTAGATAACATTAACACTGTAAGTAGGGTGCTCGGAAAAACCAAATTGAATGTCATTGATATCGACGACCTCATTAGGATGAAAAAACATTCTGGAAGGCCCCAAGATCTTATCGATATTGAAGCGCTTGAGAGGCTAAAATGAAACCGTTACAGTATTTTGAAGACGAGTATCTGGAGCGCTGTAAAAAGACCACCGTCAGACAAAGGTTAGAGTATATTGAAACTATCAGGGCCCTCCAAATGGCAGCATTTAGTCCAAAGACCAAAAGTAAGCTAATAAGTTTAAAAGTTGAGGTAGGGTTGCTGAAGGCATTTAAGCTAGCTGCAGAATTGAAAGGGATTAAGTATCAGACTCTTATTAAAGAATTAATGCTGACATGGCTTAAGGCATAATCTCTGCATCAGAGTCCAACATGCTTAAGTATTTTCTCATCATTTTCATTCTTTTTCCGGCAGCTTATGCCACTCAAACACCCTGTGGGCCTCAATTAGCAGCTCTTGTTTCAGACCGGTTGCAAATGGTAGAGGTCGCTGCGGGTATGCGTGAATTTGACAAGCAGAAGGGCGTCCAAATGCTCACCGCAGATGAGCGTGAGGCTTTGCGGATTATTATCCGAGACGGAATTGCGTACGATAACAAAGGAAACATCGTTCCGGATTCCCAAAATGCTAAGCACAATATTGCCAATTATGTCATGGATAGCTCGGGAAATTTTTATCTGTTTGATGAAAGAGTTACGCCACTGATCCGGCATTCAAGTATTTTTGACGAGGGCCCAGTGGCCGGTGCTGGAAACATTCAAATTAAAAATGGCAAAATTGTCTATTGTGATTCGGATAGTGGACATTACCCCTCAAAACCACTGTTCCCTCAAGTGATAGTTCAGTTAAAAGCTAGTGGCACTGACACCAGTACATTCCAGGCAGACAAGTATTATAAAAAACATTAAGGTTTGTTTAACTATCTAGAGTCGTTTTCAACCGGGGCCCAGCAATAGAAATCTTATTTCCATTAAATGAATTAAGGGCCGCCTGAATAATTTTATCTCTGACGTCATTGACCAAGTCAAAGCGTTCGGTTTTATATTCAACTGTCATTTCAATGGCGCCGCCAACAATTCCATTGAGTAAAATTATCGGTGGTTGCATCATGTTTTCAATGGGCGCGATGGCTGCAAGTAAAACAGTTTTAATTTGATCAGGACTACTTGCCAGTTCAAACTGAAACTTTAGAGTGTTTGAAATGCTGTGGTTGGGCAATGAAAAATTAATGACTCGAGAATTCACCAGCTCCGAGTTGGGAACAATAAGCATGTTACCGTCAACAGTACGGATTTGGGTACTCCGGAGGCCAATGTAAACCACGTCTCCAATTTCACCAGAGGCGAGTTTCACTCTGTCAATTCTTTGAAAAGGCCTATCAATAAGAAGGTTAAAGCCTGCGATAATACTAGTGAGAGTGGGTTGCGCAGCTAAGCCAATAGCTAGTGAGCCGATGCCCAGAGCCGTCACGATATGCCAGATGTCATAGTTGAAGTGCCTGAGCACAATCATAGTGCCAATCATGACCAAAAGAATTTTTGCGACGCGACTTACCAGGGTACTTACGTCTCTTTCCCTGTTGGTGAAAAAATAAGCTGTGGTCACGTCTGTCAATTCGAAAAGCGCTGCAGCCGCAAGAAAAACGCCAATTCCATAAATAATTCCATCAATGAAAGCGTCGTACTTGTGGGCTATTGGTAGGGCATCAATGATCCACACTAATGCTATCAGCAGGAGGATCTTTTTGATTAAGTCATAGACGGCAAAGAAAACACGATTGGCGGCTTCATAATGTTTAGTTTGGGGCAGGCGGGCGATGAATCGCTTTTTAAAATAACCCAAGATCAGGACGGCTAAAAAATAAAGAACAAATACGGCAACAATATCAATTGTGGATTGAAGCCACACATTGTGGACCTTTATGCCTAGTTCTGTAAGTAAATCTTCTGTCATATATAAATAAAAAGGGGGCTAAATGTTAGCCCCCTTTTTAATGTTGTTCTAAGTCTAAATCAACCTAATAGTTTCAAGGCCAATGCGGGCATCTGATTAGCTTGAGCTAGAGCTGCGGTTCCTGCTTGGAGCAGAACGTTGTTTCTCATAGCTTCAGCTGATGCGTTCGCAACGTCCGTGTCTCGAATTCGGCTGTTAGCTGCACTGATGTTCTCTTCTTGAATGCTCAAATTCTGTGTTGTTGACACAAGTCGGTTCTGTAAAGCGCCTAAGTTTGCGCGGGTAGAGTTAACTCGTGTGTGCGCCTCGTCCAATTGAGCGAGAGCGGTTTGAGCGCCTTCTTTTGTTGAATAATCAACGCCAGAAAGTCCAAGAGAGTCGAGGGTCGCGGCGTTCTCACCAGCATGAAAGGTGATTCTATCTTCTGATTCGTTGTTGTGAATACCAACTTGGAAATCAAAGTTAGGAGATGAACCATCTAACAAGTTTGTTGAACCCCATTTTGTGGTCATAGCAATACGTTGTGATTCTTCTTTTAATTGTTGAACCTCAACGTTAACCATTCCACGCTCACGATCACCGATGGTGTCAGAAGCAGCTTGAATGCCGAGCTCACGTAAACGTGTCACGATATTGGAAATCTCGTTTAGTCCGCCTTCTGCGACTTGAACCATGGAGATACCATCGTTTGCGTTTCTGTTTGCTTGACGAGCTGAACGAATTTCAGCTTTGAATTGTTCGGAAATTGCTAAACCTGCAGCGTCGTCAGCAGCTTTGTTGATGCGGCTTCCGCTTGAAAGTTTTGCATAAGCACTTTGCATTTCAGTCTGTGTGTTGCCCAAATTTCTTTGTGCATTTACAGATGCAATGTTTGTTGAAATTCTAAATCCCATATCACTATCCTCCGGTCATACCTGGTTTACTCCTTCCGTGAAATATTCTCTGACCCACACCATGTGGATACTTCGAGTGGGCTGCCATGCCCGATAAAAACTACATTTTTTGAGCTAATACTAAACTCCATTTACTACATACGTACTTCTAAGAACTGCTCGTCCGTGTCGGTACACCCCTTTCCACAATTGAAGTGACTTTCAGTTGTCACTTCGCCCGATCCGTTGGGCGTGATGGAATCAAAAAGTTTCATCATCGTTTACAAAGTAATATTCGGGAAAAGACGCAAATTCTTGACACACCAATGGGCTAGTTTCGCAAACTTTGTTTAGAGTCTTAACGATTTCCCAAGACTTCTGGATTGAATGTCTAGACGGAAGGCGCGGAAATTTTGTCCGATGTCAAAAAAAACTCGGTCATTTTTTCAGAAACCCACTCCGGTTCTTCTTCCTGGATGTGATGTCCCGCAGAGTCATGAACAAAAAGTTGAGAGTGAGAAATGGTTTTTTGAATGTATTTGGAGAGTGAAAATGAAACTACGTAGTCATTCACACCCCAAAGTATGACAGTTGGAATTTTTATTTCTCCAATGCGGTCTTTCAATGTCTTATCAGTGAGGCACGCCATGGAATCAACAAGGGCATAAATACTTTTCGTGTTTTTTAAATAAGGACGGAGATAATTTAGAATATTTTCTCGAGTATATTTTGTTTTAGGCCCATAGATGTATTTCATCATGCGAGACGCCATCCACGGGTTTGCCAAACCTATAGACAGTTTCAAAAATTTTCTAAATACCCGGGGATCATAAACTACTATCGAGGAATCGTAAGCCGGTGAGAGTAAACCTAGTGCGGAGACAGTCTGTGGTTCTGACAATGCAGCCTCCAAACAAATAGCCCCGCCCATACTGCTTCCAACTAAGACGCACTTTTCTCCTATTTCTTGATGAATAAATTTAAGCATGAACTTAGCCTGGGTTTTTAAGTCATAGGGCTCATTGAGAGGTTTGTCTGATAGCCCATATCCTCTTAAGTCCACCGCCCAAACTTTAAAGTGTTGGGAAAGAAGAGGAATGAGTTTTCTCCAACAGTAAATGTTTGCCGCCATCCCGTGCATGAGGAGTAAGTCAGGACCCTGCCCTTCACACACATAGTGGAGTTTAACACCGTCGACGGTAGCGTACCGGCTTTTGACATGGGGATAATAGGGCTTGAAAAAAAATCCCCACCACCAAATGAGAAAGATGAAACCAAATAGAAAAAGAGCAGCGACTGATACTAGAATCCAAAGGAGTAGGGACATTAGTCAATCTCTTGGGCTCTACAAAAAGCCACTTTACCAATAGTTTTCAAATCATGAATTTGGGTTTTTCTTAGGTGCGGCTCTGTGGGATATCCTAATGTACAGATTAGGGTGGGTGGGTCAAAGTGGGTGCAGTCTTCACAAGCTGTGGCGTAATGGAGGGCTGTATAGACTTCTAAACTAACGGGATCTTTGATTATACCTGCGCGCTCTTTCATTTTATTTCATCCGATTTCTTGACAGACTCAAAACTGATGTCAAATTAACTATATGAATACACAAAAACTTACAACCAAATCTCAAGAAGCGCTTTCTGATGCGGTAAAAATGGCTGAAGAAAGAGGGAATGCGGTAATAGATGTACCGCACTTGCTCCTTGCTTTAAGTGAGCAAACGGAAAGCATAGTTCCACCGACGCTGCAAAAACTTGGCGTGAATTTAAATGGGTTTAATCAAGAATTAGAAACTGTTTTGGACCAAGAGCCCAAAGTGCAGGGGAGTACCGCCAATATTGGAATGACTTCGGCGTTAAAGAAGGTCCTGGATGGTGCAGAGAAGACCAGTAAAAATTTTGGCGATGACTTTATCAGCACCGAACACTTGCTGCTCGGAATTGCTGCGGATCCCAAAGGCGCCAGGTTTTTAAAAAAGTACAATGTGGCTGAGGACGGAATAAAAAAGGCTCTCAGCGAACTCCGTGGACAACAAAAAGTAACCGACGATAATCCTGAATCTAAATTTCAAGTCTTAGAAAAATACACCCGAGATCTCACCGAGGCCGCTTCTAGTGGGAAACTTGATCCCGTCATTGGCCGTGATGAAGAAGTTCGGAGAGTTGTCCAAGTTCTCAGTCGCCGCACCAAAAATAATCCAGTGCTCATTGGTGAGCCCGGTGTAGGAAAAACGGCTTTGGTGGAAGGACTTGCACAAAGAATAATTAAAAAAGATGTTCCAGATACACTTCTAGATAAAAAGATTTTAGTTTTAGATTTAGCCTCTATGATTGCCGGCGCAAAATACCGAGGTGAGTTTGAAGACAGACTTAAGGCTGTCCTAAAGGAAGTTAAAAGTGCGGAAGGTCAAATTATACTCTTCATTGATGAGCTCCACACCCTCATAGGTGCCGGATCCGGAGGCGAGAGCGCCATGGACGCAGGGAACATGCTGAAGCCAGCGTTGGCCCGTGGGGAACTAAGATGTATTGGGGCCACAACTCTGGATGAATACAAAAAGTACATAGAAAAAGACGCGGCTTTAGAGCGGCGCTTTCAGCCGGTTCTAGTGGGGGAACCATCTGTTGAAGACACGATCAGTATCTTACGGGGCCTCAAGGAAAAGTATGAGGTTCATCACGGAGTCAGAATAAAAGACTCAGCTATTATAGCTGCGGCCACACTCAGTGACAGATACATAGCGGACCGCTTTTTACCGGACAAGGCCATAGATTTAATTGATGAGGCCGCTAGTAAACTAAGAATTGAGATTGGTAGTCTCCCGGCTGTAATAGATGAGAAAGAGCGAAAAATCATGCAGCTTCAAATCGAAAGAGAAGCTCTGAAGCGGGAAAAAGATGAGCCTAGCCGAGACCGACTCATCACTTTGGAAAGAGAATTGGAATCTATTCAAAAAGAATCTCAAAAGCTTAAATCCCAGTGGCAAGCCGAGAAGGCCCAGATTACTAACATCAGAGATTTAAAAGCCCGTATTGAAGAATTGAAAAATCAAGCTAACCAAGCTGAGCGAGAAGGCAGTCTAGAGAAAGCGGCGGAACTAAAATATGGAAAGCTTCCTGATTTAGAAAAACGCTTTGCCACCGAAGAAAAGCAAATGTCCGTAGGGGACCATAGAATGCTTAAAGAGGAAGTTGGTCCCGAGGATGTTGCAGAAGTTGTTTCAAAGTGGACAGGAATTCCTGTTAATAAGATGCTTGAAGCTGAAGCATTTAAATTATTGAAAATGGAAGATCGATTGCGGGAAAGAGTTATAGGTCAGGACCATGCTTTAGTCATTGTCTCTAACGCCATCAGAAGAGGACGCGCAGAAATTTCTGATCCCAATAGACCAATTGGCAGTTTTATTTTTCTAGGACCCACTGGCGTTGGTAAAACAGAAACTGCCAAAGCACTTGCTGATTTTCTTTTTGATTCGGATCAAGCCATGGTTCGTATTGATATGAGCGAATACATGGAAAAACACGCAGTTTCTCGCCTAGTCGGTGCGCCACCGGGATATGTGGGCTATGAAGAGGGCGGTCAGCTCACTGAAATTGTCAGGCGTCGGCCATACTGTGTGGTGCTTTTAGATGAGATCGAGAAAGCCCATCCGGATGTGTTCAATATTCTCCTTCAAATTTTAGATGACGGTCGTTTAACCGATGGACAAGGGCGAACCGTGAGTTTCAAGAACACTGTCATTATAATGACCAGTAATATTGGCAGTCAGTTTATAAGTGAAGGGCCAGACGCTGTGATGAAAGCCCTCAAGGGCCACTTTAAACCAGAGTTTCTCAATAGGATTGATGACATCGTCATGTTTAATAGTCTCACTGAAAAAGAGGTGAAGAGTATAGTGAGTGTGCAGTTAGCAGATCTTACAAAACGCCTCGCTTTAAAGAAAATTGAAATTCAGTATGATGAGTCTGTGCTTAACCATTTAGGTAAAGTCGGGTTTGACCCAGATTACGGAGCCAGACCCTTAAAGCGTGCCATCCAAAATGAAATTCAAAATGAATTGGCGAGAAAAATGATTGGTAAAGAAATTGGGCCGGGGGACAAGGTAAAAGTTACTGTCACCAAACACGGTATAGAGTTTACCAAAAAATAACATAACGTCCTTGCCTCCCGATGATCAATGTGACAAAAATGGTCGTGGGGACGGGCCTTTAATGAAATATTTTTTATTGTTTACGCTTCTGACTTTCGGCGCGATTTCTGCTCTTCACGCGGAAGTTAATTTTACCATTCTTCAAACCAGCGACATTCATAGTCACTTTCTCAATACGGATAGTAGTTTCCGCTTGGGAGGGCTGGCAAGATTAGCAACCATGATAAGAGAAATTAAGGAAATTAAGAAAAACGTTCTTGTTTTAGACTCCGGTGATTTTACGGAAGGCAGCATTTTCTTCACCTTAAATTCCGGTGAGGTCACGTATAAAATTATGGAGGCCATCGGTTACGATGCCGTTGTATTAGGAAATCACGATTGGCTTATCGGTCCCACAGAACTGTACCACGCATTAAGAAGCAAAAATTTTAATGTCCCCATCCTCAGTGCTAATTTAAATTTCACGGATTTAGATCCGCAAATTGAATTGAATAAATACCTAAAGCCTTACGTGATTAAGGAAATTGAAGGGGTCAAAATTGGTATTCTCGGATTATCGACTTTTCAATTCATATTTGATTCATTCTTTAAACCGGTAAAAATAGAAAACCCAATTCAAGTGGCCAAAAAATATGTAGAAGAACTGAGAAAAGTACAGGGCTGCAAAGTAGTCATTGTGCTCAGTCATCTTGGTTTTAGTGTGGACAGAAATCTAGCGCTAAACGTTCCAGGCATTGACTACATTGTAGGTGGCCATACTCACATTTTATTAAAACAACCTGCCATTGAGAATAAAGTGCCCATCACCCATGTGGGAAAATGGGGTCACTATCTTGGCCAAGCGGATTTAAGTTTCAACAATGGTAAACTCAGTTTTTCAGATTACAAAATTCATGAAATTAAACCAAGCATTGAGGAAGACCCCGGCATTAAGAGTTTGATTGATGGCGCGATGGTCAGATTGGAAGATAAATGGGGACCCGTATTTCATGAGAAAGTTCTGGAATCAGAGGTGGATCTTTCTGTTCGAGACACAAGTGCGGATAATATTGTGGGAAATTGGATTGCAGATTCATTTAGGGACTTAACCCATAGTGATACGGCTTTCGAAAACCCGACTTATGCCTCAAGAGATATTTATCGAGGCACAACATATGCGGCAGATATTTTTGACGTGTTTCCCAATGGATATCTTCCTTCAACGGATCATGCCTGGACAGTAAAAACATTTAGTATTTCAGGCTTGTACACAAAATTACTGGTCTCAGGAGTTTTTAGGTCAAACTTATATTTAAAAGTAAGTAATGCAAAAATACTTTTGGATCTGACAAAAACACTTAACCAGGTAAGCGCGTTAGAAATTGATGGAAAACCTATTGATAATTTAAAAATATATAAAATTGCAGGCACAAATGGAATCTTACAGGCCATAGATTTTCTGAAGACTTATGGAATCGAAATTGATGTCAGAAACATAGTAGATTCCCACCGTGAGGCATGGAGAGTTGCCGCGGAATATATTAAGAGAAAATCACCAATCACTGCTGATAACGTTCGCTGGGAAGGCCGTGTTAGGACCCTTCAACCCGATGTGGTTATCAGGACGGAAGAAATTAAAGTTACAACCAGCGCACCTCAGATGTTAAAAATTTCCGTAGTGGTAAGAAACACAGGGATGATGCCTGCTAAAAGCACCCGATTTTCCCTTCTCAGAGCTTCTAATCCTTGGGATAGTCTATCCCCTCGCACGGTTGATGACATCTTAGACCGTAGGGCCACCGTACTCCTGGAAAATATTGCGGCCGGTGAAGGGCGCCGCCTCGATTTTTATTGGGATGTGGCCAGTGTTTTGCCCGGAAGATATGCTGTGGAGTATGGCCTAACCGCTGCTGATGGGGAAATGGCAACGGAAAACAACGTGCTGAAGTCATATATTGATGTGCCAGAAACTATATCAGAGGAAAAACCGGTGAATATAAATGAAAACCTTAATTAAATATGTAGTCGCTGCAATTTTATTTTTAAACTTTGGCGCCGCCGGTGCAGCTCAAAGAAAAGTCGTAAGAGAGTCGTCCGATGAAACGCCACTCTATCTTGGCGTGACCCATATTCTTCCCAGTGCCATGGTTATTCCAGCGGGAACCATTGTTTTAGGAACCAGTGTTGGCCTTGGGTTTTTTGATGTCATCGATTTTTCCTCCAACCTCTATTTAGATTTTCAGCAGGTTTTCAATATCTCATCTAAAATAAATATTTTCAAAGATGATGACTATGCTTTTGGAATATTTGGAACGTACACAACTCAAACGGTAAAAACAACTGACGTGAATTTAGTGACCACCAGCCAGACGTCCACTTCTATTTCCCCCGGAGCGGTTTTTTCTTACAGAATTGCCCCTCAACTCACAGGGCATGTGGGAGGCACCATCGTTTTTAGAAATCCAGTTATAGCCAAAGGCTCTACGATTCCAAAACGGACGGCTTTAGTACAGGGAAGCACATTAAATAAAGAATTCTCCATCGGTTTTGGAAGTCGCGTGGCATTCTCCACAGGCCTTTCTTATGATACCACTTATGACATTTGGGGCGTTGGCGGATCATTTCACATCGGCGGTTTTCAGTTGGGAGTTCACTACTACATGAATGTGGACGAAGGAGCCTTT
>JBBQPV010000004.1:0-18589 GCA_038216925.1 Bdellovibrionia bacterium | reverse complement strand
AAATATCTCCTCTTAGCGCAACGTCGCGCGAATTATTTCAAATTAAAACCCATGTTATAAACATTTGAGAATTTAAATGGACCAGAAATTTTATTTTTCAAAGGAGTCAAAATATGGAAACTAAAATATTAGATCTTCACAATCGAGCACTTGAAGCTTCCACCCGATTCCGTCGAGCAGAGTCTGAGTTAATAAGTATATTGCAAGAGATGGATGGGCATAAAGAATTTCCTCTTCTTGAATGCACAAGTCTTTTTGACTACGCACTAAGAGTCTTAAAATTATCTGAGGCCAATGCCTCTAATTTTATAACCGTTGCACGTAAATCAAAGGCTATTCCAGAGCTGAAGCAGGCGATTGATAGTGGAAGTTTAACGGTGGCGAGAGCAAGAAAGATCACTCCTGTTCTAACGTTAGAAAATAAATCTGAGTGGATAGCATTGGCACAAACACTTCCCAAACTTGAACTTGAAAAGGAAGTGGCAAGAGTTTGTCCTAAGGCTGCAGTCAAAGAACGAGCCGAATATATTTCCGCTGACAGACTTAAACTTGCATTCGGCGTCTCAGAAGAATTTATGAAATTATTAAAAAGAGTTCAGGACTTGGAATCTCAACGAACCAATCGGCCGGTGAAATATGAGGAATCGATGACGGCCGCTTTAAAAGTGTATATTGAAAAGCGTGATCCTGTTGAAAAGGCCAAGAAAAATTGTCTACGTTCCGCCAATTTGGTAAAATCGAGTTCAGATCTTTTAGGTGTGGCATACTCCCAATCGGCAGAAGAAAAAGATGTACATGTCCATGGACACATTCCATTTTTTCGAACGCCTTTGGGTGCCGGGTTAAGACACAAAATAAACTTACGGGATGAAGGACAGTGCACTCATGAAATTGGTCCCGGCAAACGATGTTCAACCTCACGGTGGATTCAAGTTCATCACATTATCCCTATCCGTCAAGGCGGAACAAATGAGCTCCAAAATCTCACCACGCTTTGTTCTGCCCATCACAGAATGAAACACGGACATTGAAGCCAGTATGAGATGCGCATAGGGAAAAACCTAAAAATGGTAATAAGGAAGTCCACAACTACTGATTATTTGCACTATGGACAGAATGTAGATCTTTGACTATTAAACGTAACTTGTGAGGTGCAGAAGTGCAGTTTAAGTTAGTGATTTTTAGCTTACTTTTAATTTTTTCCATCAACACCAACGCTGAAGCAAGAAAGAAGACAAAATATTATTTAGGGATTGAGCAACGGTACTCAATGGCCGGGAAATTGGTTTCCGAAAGTCATCTCCTTGTTGAGCGCGCGCCGCAAGAGGATCGTCCCTCAGTTATAGAAAGCATGGTCATTACGACCCTATACGGCAACTTTGAGGCAACTATCGAATTTCGTTTTAGCGGAGACGGTACATTTCAAGTGATCAATAAAAATGTTGAGAAAGAAGTAGGTCAAGGCACATTCATTGGCCAATATGACAATGTAACAAGTATGATTGACACCGTTATCATTGAACAGACAAAGGAAACAGTGACATCGGTATTTTCCTTTGATGGTTTGAGGATCACCGTGGGGAAGACTTACCAGTCTACTGAGTCCGGTAAAAAAATCGGTTATTCTATTGAAAAATGTATTGAGATCGATAAAGGCAAATATGACCTTCTGAAGTCCCATCCTGACGCCATCGGAATAGCCTGGGAAGGCATACAATTTTAAGGTGCAGATATGTTCGTGGACACACAATAAGTGCTTTTTGGTCTTGGGCAGAAGTTGGATAAATAAAGTTTTAAGGACCTTTCGACTCCACTGACTTCACCGCGTTAAAAGTATTCATTGATTTTGTCAGGCCTTCAAAAATAATACTCTCAATGGCATCAACCGCGCGGTTCAAAATTTCTGGTAAACCTTCTTGCTCCACTTTTGAAAAATTCTGCAAGACATATCGGGCCACGTCCATTTCTGCCTGGGCCGGTCTTCCAATTCCGATTTTCACTCTCGCAAAATCATTATGGCCCAATTTTTCAATAATTGATTTGATTCCATTATGACCAGCATCACCACTCTGAGTTTTAATCTTCAGAACACCAAAGGCGTGATCCAAATCATCATGGACAACAATTAAATTCTCGCTGGGAATTTTATAGTAGCTCATGAGTTCTTGGACAGCTTCACCGGAAATATTCATAAATGTTTGAGGTTTGACAAGAATCAGCGGAACGTCATCCACTTTAAATGAAACCGTGAGAGATTTTGCTTCTGATTTAGGGGTTTGTGCCTCAGCCCCCATGGCCTTTAGGAAATAATCCAAAGCCATGAAGCCGACGTTATGCCGGGTGAGAAGGTATTTACTTCCCGGATTTCCCAAGCCGGCTATTAACCACACTTTTTACTTCTTAGCGGGAGCTTTTGCAGGAGCGGCGGCCTTAGCGGGAGCTGCGCCACCTTTAGCGGCACCACCAGCAGCAGGTTTACCGTCAGCGCCTTCTTCATCTTTCTTGCCTTTAGCAATAACTTCGGGCTCAGCAAGTGCAGCTGCAGGATCCACTGCCACCACGGCAACAACTTCTTCTTTGATGAAAGCACATGTAACTACTGTGAGATTATCTGTGAATTTTTTTGTGACGCCTTCGGGGACAACCAATTCTTCAATGTGAATGGATTCTCCAACACCAAGACCCGAGACATCTACTTCAATAAATTCGGGGATTGCCGATGGTAAACACTCAACCATAATTTCTCGAACAATAGGAGAAACGATTCCACCTTCCGCGAGGCCCTTTGCTTTTCCAATGAAATGAAGAGCAATTTTGACTTCAACAGGTTTGGTCATGTCGATTTCATAGAGATCTAAATGCATGGGAAGACGGGTCATGATGTCTCTGTCCCAGTCTTTGATCAAAACTTTTTTACCGTTAACTCCCGCATCACTGCATTTAAGAGTGATGATAGCGTTATCATTATGTTGAGCAAGAATTTGTGAGATAAACTTTGTCTGGGTTTGAACGTTAAAATTTTTCTTACTTGCACCATATAAAACGGCAGGAATAAGGCCCGTGCGGCGAAGTCTGCGGTTTGCGCCTTTGCCAGTCTCTAAACGGGAATTAACTTCAAGTTCTACTGCTTTCATAAGTTTACCTCTCTCAAATAAATAATGAACTAACGGAATCGTTACCGTGAATTCTTTTAATAGCCTCGGCAAGTAAGGGAGCCACAGTCAGTTGTTTAATCTTTTTACAACTTTTGGCTTCCGCGCTGAGGGGAATAGTATCTGTCACCACAACTTCTTGCAACTGACTTTCGGCGATTCTCTTTACCGCTGGGCCGGATAAAACCGGGTGGGTCGCGCAAGCTGATACCTTTTTTGCCCCATTACGCAGTAGTGTGTCAACTGCTTGTGTAAGAGTTCCAGCGGTATCGATAAGATCATCAAGAATAATGACCTGCTTATTCTCCACGTCTCCAACCAAGTGTAGAGCTTGGGCGACGTTGGGTGCGGTACGCCGCTTGTCTATGAAGGCCACACTGGCATCAAGTTTTTTAGCGAAAGACCTGGCCCGTTCTACTCCGCCGGCATCCGGACTGACAATAACCAGATCCCCGCTAGTTTGATCTTTTAAGTAGTTGATTAGAACCGGCTTACTGAACAAATGGTCTACTGGGATATTGAAAAAACCTTGGATTTGGCCCGCATGAAGGTCAATGGATAGAACCCGGTCTGCGCCGGCAGCGGTCAGCAGATCTGCCATGAGCTTAGCTGTAATAGGGGCCCTTGGAGCAACTTTGCGGTCTTGCCGAGCGTATCCGTAGTAGGGCATGACGGCTGTGATACGGGCCGCCGAAGCTCTCTTTAGAGCGTCCAGAATAACAAAAAGCTCCATATAACTATCATTGGAAGGTGGGCATGTGCTTTGAATCACAAACATGTCGCATCCCCGGACGTTTTCTTGAATTTCTAGATTAATTTCCCCATCGCTAAAGCGCTTTAGGCTCATACTGGCAAGCTCCACACCCACGTGTTTTGCAATGTCCGTAGCCAAGGTTAAATTTGAATTACCAGAGATAATTTTTAGCTGTGCAGAAACTGAAACTGGGAGCCCGTGAGACATGGAAAATGTCTAACAGATAACTCCCAGTTTAACAAGGTAAGCTCGGAATTATTTAAATAATGATGCTAGCGCCAGTCCCCATTGGGTAATTTTACTAAATTCAAGGTTTTGATAACTGTCCATGAATTGAGTCAGAGTAGCAACGTCAGACGGCAACCATATGGCGACCCCATGAGCATCGACATAACCGTCAGTTACGTAATTTGAAGAAACAAATTGGTTCAGTGAAATCTTCACAGACCATATTGCTTCCGCAAGAGACTGGATTTGAGAAGCTTCTAATTTAGTCACAAAATCCCAAAGATC
The DNA here is from genome assembly GCA_038216925.1 of Bdellovibrionia bacterium. Taxonomy (GTDB): domain Bacteria; phylum Bdellovibrionota; class Bdellovibrionia; order JABDDW01; family JABDDW01; genus JBBQPV01. The sequence continues at coordinate 14,170 of JBBQPV010000004.1, read as the reverse complement.
ACCCTAGTCTGAGGTACTAAAATTTCGAGTCTTTTTAATAGCGGCAAGAACCTTTGCCTTATCCTCAGCACTGAGTGCAAGAATACCATCCGAAAGCGCTCTCATTCCCCCAAGAAGTCCTGAGCTACGAATCTGCGATAAATCAAAAACAGAAAAAGTTACGCCCTTTTTCCCCTGAGATCCATCGGAGTAAGACTTTACATAAACTCGAGCCAAGGTGTCGGCCACCTGTTGGGGCGATGCTACGACAAAATTATTCCATTCTCTAAGTAAGTCGTCGTAGGGCCACCCGTTCCCAGGTATGACTTCTTCTGATCCAACAAAAAAGTCCACCGCGTGACGCATTTCTGTGGAGACTTCTGGCATGGCCATGAGGCAAGCGTCGTTGCCATAAATATCTACGGGATGTCCTATGATTTTTGCAGCCTCATACATAGCCTGCCCCAGTTCAATGGTGCTGATGCCATGGTTTGTTGTGCTATCCAAACTGATATCATTCAGTTGAATGCCGTTGCTGTCGGCATTTGGATGCCAGCCGGTTCCGTGGTTCCAGATGTCGATAAAATAATGTTTAGCGGGATAGTGCTCAACACCCCATTTAATAAAGGCTACGAGATTTTTTACATCCCCCATATCTACCGGGTCCATTTCCTCAATGACGGGAGAGGTGATCTTTACGGGATCTTTGTCCTTTCGAACATAAAGGCGTTTTGTTTTACCATTTTTAAGACTCGCCCATTGAACAACTACGTTTACTTTGGAAGTTGACCCTACTTTTTCCATTTCATTCATGTCGCCAAATGTGAATCTATCTAAGTTGTTGTGTCCGTTTAAGAATACCAGAAACGTCCATTCTTTTTTTTCTCTGGCCTGACTTAGTAAAGAAAAGGCAAGGATCCCAAATACAATGAGTGCGCGCATCAGACTCCTCCGTGAGTTTTTTGCAAAATTCTATTGGATGTAGAGTAAGCGTACCATTAAGACAAAGGCCCACCAAATGGGAAAACCAAATCTTGACTTTTGACCAGTAGTGGCGCGAATGTGTGGAGATGTTTTTGCGGGTGGGCTTTGTCGTTTTCCTCATATTAAGTAGTACGGGCTGCGTGTTTTCATTTCTGGAAAATACAAACTCTTTTCCTATTGGCACCACCGATGATGACTTTCCTAGTTATGAAAGATATAATGCTGAAACTCCTTCTATAAAAGAATCTCCCAGTCAAATTACACTGGAAGTTTTGAAACTTCTTGAGGACATTTTTCAGAGCCCTCAAGTGGGAGACATCAAATGCACCAACGTTTCAACGTTTCAAAAATTTGTGGAGCGATATTTTGTAGATGAAAATGGAACCGTTCCTAAACTAAATTTTCTGTGTTTGGTTAAATATGAAAAGTCGGATGACGAGCTTAATTGGGTTTTATCTGCACCTCCTGGAAATGCATGGCACCTTCTCCCTCCTACTGGTTTGATAGACACTGATATGAGCATTGTGCGAAACGTGGAAGTAAACCTGGAGTCTTCACTGCGAATTCATCAAGAGGAGGGGTTGACTAGAATTTCAATGGGCGGAGTAAAGTTTAATCTCAGCAAGAAAGCTGTGGAGGGATCCCCATTATCTTGGGTTCCAGAGGCGTTATTAAAATTTCGGGTAAACTATGTAGAATTAAAAGATAGTGGAGCTTATTCAATCCATCTTCTTCTACCCCTGGGTATTCCTTTTAGTACTCGTGGAATGCTTGCTGCCTACTTGAAAGAAAAATCTATTAAGTTTCAAGGTCAAAATTTTCAGTTAGCGTTTTAGGCATGACAAGTATAAACAATATTTCATCATTTATTCTAGATTGCACAAAAAAATTTGAGACTAGCCCTGCATTCATAGTGAAGGACATAAGTGGCTTCCGCCGGCCACTTAGTTATAAAGAATTCAATGACACTGTTCTAAAGATTTCCCAGATGCTTCGGCAAAGATTTTCAAAGCCCGGGTTTAAAATTGGGTTGTGGGGTGAAAACCGCATAGAGTGGGCCGCAGTTGCGCTGGGAACTTGGCACGCCGGCGGCATTCTTGTGCCGCTCATGCATATTGCCACCGAGCACGAAGTCGGTGCTATTATTTTGCGCGCAAAACTGGATGCTTTGTTCATTTCTCCTAAATTAGAAAAAAAAGCACCCAACGGTGTGAATAATGTTTGGGGCTTGGATTTTAAAATTTACGGTGGGCAAGAAAATCCATCTACTTTAGGAGATCTTCTTCACCAGATGCCGTCCCAAAACGTGACCTATAGTCCCTCAACCACCGCTCAAGATTTGGCCATACTCATTTTTACTTCCGGAACAACCGGTGAACCAAAAGGTGTGATGCTTTCTCACGGAAATATTCTCACAAACATTTTGGACACAATTGAAGTAGTGCCTGTGCAGTGGAAAGATAGGCTAGTCAGCGTTCTCCCGCTATCCCACATGTTCGAACTATTAGGGGGATTTTTAGTTGTGCACACTAAAGGGGCATGCATTTCATACCCGGACAGTTTAAAGCCGGAGGACGTGATCAAGGAACTTAAGGATCATAAGGCTACTGCCATGGCGGCTGTGCCGTTGTTTTTTGAAATTTTAGATAGGACCATTAACGAAAAAATAAAGAGCCAAAGTACTATTGTACAAAACGTTTTTGGAACATTAAAAAAGGCCGTTGTCTTGTACCCGCCACTGGGCCGAGTGTTTTTTAAAAAAATCCACGACGCATTTGGAGGATCAATTAAGTATTTCATGTCCGGTGGCGCAAAAATTTCTCCAGACATTATAGAGAGTTTCCGAGGACTGGGAATTTATGTTTTTCAAGGATATGGGCTAACAGAAACCAGTCCGGTGATCAGTTTTACCTCCTTTAAAAATGACAAGCATGGTTCTGTAGGGCGGCCGGTCCAGTCTCTCCAAGTGAGGATAGATAATCCTACAAGCGGGGAGGGAGAAATTGTGGTGAAGGGCCCCAGCGTCTTTACGGGTTACTTTGAAAACCCTGCAGCAACCGCAGAAGTTTTAAAAAATGGTTGGTTCCACACTGGTGATATTGGCCACTTAGACGATGAAGGATTTTTATTTATCACAGGGAGAAAAAAAGACATCATCGTCACTCCCAATGGGAAAAATATTTATCCAGAAGAAATTGAATTTTATTTAAAGCAATCACCCCGATTTCAAGAAGTTTGTGTTTTAGGCTTAGACAAGGGACGTGGAGAGACAGTGCACGCGGCGCTGGTCACAAAGTTAAGTGAAAAAGAGGCCCGGGCTGAAATAGAAAAATATACTTTGGAGCTTTCTGATTATAAAAAAATACAAAGTATCAGTCTATTTCGTGAAGAACTTCCAAAAACCGCCACAAAAAAAGTGAGAAAGCATCTCCTTCTGGAAATGATCAAAAATCAGAGTGCGGAAAATCAGGACTCTAGTGACTTTTCAAATTCAAGGACAGATCTTAGTTTAGAGGATCCAATTCAAAGCTGGACCCAATCTCTTCTTAAAGAAATCACAAAGCAGGATATGTTCTGGATGGAACAATCTTTAAAACACGAGCTTTCAATTGATTCTCTCACATTTATGGAAATTATTTCCACGTTAGAAAAAAAATGGGGCGCGGCTTTATCCGATGGAGACTTTGAAACCATACAAACAGTGGGGGACTTGGTGAAACTGGCTGAGACCGGCAGCAAAGTCTCAGAGCCTTACAAGAAAGAAACTGTGCCCTTTGATTTCAGATCTAACAACTTTTTCCTGCTCAACTTCTTGAGAATTTTATGTAATTTATTAGTCATTAAACCACTGATGAAATTATTTTTTAGATTTCAGTCAGACGGTGCCAAGGATTTAGCTATGATTGGTAATTTTATTGTTACTCCAAACCATTCCAGCCATTTAGATTTACTAGCCATTGTAGCAAGCCTGCCCCTGTCTATGGTTAATAAAACTTATGCTGTCGCCGCGGACGATTATTTTTTTAATAATCCCGTTAAAGCATTTATTGTACGTGTTTTATTTAATGCCGTACCGTTTAAGCGGAGAGCAAGAGTGGAGGAAAGTTTCAAAGTTTGTGAAGACATTCTGATGGCCGGTGGAAATTTAGTTATATTTCCCGAAGGCACAAGATCTCCCAATGGCAAGATGAGTAGTTTCAGGCCCGGCGTAGGACGTCTTCTTTCAGGGAAGGCTTACCTGGCGGTGCCGGCTCGGATTAAGGGAGCGTACGATGCATTTCCAAAAGGAGCCACTTGGCCAAAACCTTCTGCCGTTAAAATAGTTTTTTCTAAACCTCTACAATTTGAATCTTACTTAACTGAAGATAAAAACTCTTACCTCACTATAGCCAAAAAATTAGAATCTACAGTTTCTGCCTTGTGAGAAGTCCATTTTCAAAACACCAGTCTACACTTCTTTTAATTGCAGCGCGAGCGGGCCTAGGATTAAATCCCAGTTCCTTTTTGGCCTTGGTATTATCAAACCAATGATAAAGAGACCCAATCATCGCAGATTCATATTGAAACTGTCCTGGTAAATGCATGTCAGCCAAAGCTTTCCCGCTGTAAAACATGGCTTTTAAAATCACCGCAGGAATTTTTTTCGCCGGTGGCTGACTTCCACCGGCGGCTGCAAACATTTCAAAGAGTTCTTTTACAGAAATATTTTCCGCACCTAGGATATATCTTTCCCCACGGCGTCCCTTTTCCAGAGCGGAAATGTGTCCATCCACTGCGTCTTCTACGTCTAAGATATTTACGCCCCCAGAAGGATAATAAGGAAAATTTCCTTGGGCAACTCGCAGATACTTCTTGCGTGATGACTTTACTCCGTCCCCAGGGCCAAACATACTACTGGGATTAAGAATAACAGCGTCCAAACTTTCTGTGCTGCATGCATGGAGGACACGGTTCTCCGCCATTTTCTTTGTTTCAAAATATCCTAAGTTATATTTAGAGAGAGTATATGGACTACTCTCATTGAGAATTTGTTTCTTTGCTGAAGCTCCAACCGCCACCACACTACTGGTGTAAACCAGTCGTTTAGTTTTATGTTTTAGGCACGCCTTAATGACATTTTCTGTGCCGGTTACGTTAACTAATTCCATTTTTTTACGCTCCAGATGATTGTATGAAATAAGTCCAGCCGCATGAAACACATAGTCCACCCCCTTCACAGCATGGTCCAGGCTTTGGAAATCAGTAATGTCTCCCACGGCTGCCTCTATGGGCAAGCCCTGCATAGATGATAGATCACTGTTTGCTCTGTGCAAAATTCTGATATGATAATTTCTCTTCAACAGGCCTTTAACAATCCAGCTGCCTAAAAATCCGTTAGCGCCTGTCACTAAAACTTTCAAATCTTCTCCTAAGGTCGAGTATGAATTTTTTAACTTTTGCCCTAAACTTAATGTATATGAAAATAACTACTATTCTTGTTTATATCTGTTTGTTCCTATCTGTCAAAGCCCTTGGATCTGCAAGCGACGGGGGATGTAGAGAATTAAACGAAAACCGACTTAAAGTGAGTGTTCACACTTCCAATATCATGAATGTGGATTCCACACGGACTCCTCACGGCGGTCACTACAATAAGCGTACGCTACTTTGTGTTTCAGGTGAATGTGAAGTAAAAGAAAGTAAAGATAAACGAGTGGTGTATGAACCTGGCCATCCCGACGCTAATCGCAGTGGGTATGTGATTTATCCCGATATTGACGTCAATCAGGAATACATAGCTCTTGTAAAAGCCGCAGGGGAACTAAAGGCACTTGCCCACAAGGGTGTATGTGAGGCGCAAGTGATGTTGTCCCCAGAAAATATTTTAGTGAAATATCATAAGAGTAAAATTATCAGCGATACCTTCAGATTCAAGGGATCTAAACTACTTTCTTGGGGAAGAACATATTCTAGCGGTAAAAGGGAATTGTTTGATTTAAGTACTCGGGTAGATCAAAAGAAATTTGCTACCAATTCATTTGCATTTTGACGGAACTTGCATCCAGCCTGCGATCATAATCCAAACCAAAACTTCGTGTGGAAGCCTCCGATTCTTGAAATAGCAGATCAATTTTTTGATTCTGCAGGGAATAACCGCAAGTTGTTTCCATGGAATTTGTTTTCCAAACCACGGCTGCTCGTTGTTGATTGGCTGACAAAAGGATTTCTTTTTCAGCAGTCTCACTTTCCTCGGCGCTTAATTCTTCTTGACCTATTAGACCTGAGTTCGGCGTAAAGTCACTCCTGCGGTGAATGGCAATTTTAGTCCGAGGTCTGCCCCATAGCCTCACATTTTGGCGCGTTCTTTCTTCAATGCTTTTTAAAGTTTTTCCTAATTCTGAGTTCTTGAACTCGTCATCAGAGAGGAAGTTTTCAATGCCTTTATTGATGACTTTTTCTGATGCTTTGTCATAACTCAGATCATTTGCAGTAAGGATGGGTTGATTTTTATTAAACAGAAAATATTTTGATATAATATTTGTACGCTCAGTTAGTGCCGGTGACCGGTTTCCGTAAGTTAATAAATCTCTTTTTTCTTGGGGTGGGAAAAATAATCGATTACGAGGAACTAGATCAAAGTTTTGCCCAAATACAATGAGTAGAATTCCGATGAAAACTAAGGACACAATGGTATTTAGAATTCTTTGCCGTCCCATAAAGCCCATACCCTCTTAAGGCTTATCGGTCATAACTGGGTAAACTTGAGACTTTAGTCCAGATTAGAGATTGTACCCAATTCCAATACCAGTGGTTAGGGCAACATTGTATGCACTATAATTACTTACAACGGGGAGGAGGCCCTGATATGCGGTGACATCAATCATCACATGAAAATCATCTGAAACTTTATAAGAATATCCAATTCCCAAATCCAGAGCGATGTCAAAGCTGCTTACATTTCCAAACCGGGATGCGCTTAAAAACTGTGAACCTTGGTTGGAATAATTAGTTCCCATGAGGAAAAGGGGAGTGCCGCCACCTTTCACATAAAAAGATGACACTCTCTCGCCAGACGAATACCATTTTGCATTTAGAGTTATGCCTAAATAACTCGTATAGAGATGATCATTGAGCGTGAGAGATTGAGATCCGGAAGAAAAGGAATACCCAGTGTCTGATCCCATTTGTATGTAGGCAACCCCAGTTTCAATAAAAAAATTGTCACTGCTTAATAAATTTAAATCAGTGGCAAGTTGACCGGAGATTCCAAAATTAAAGGAATCAGAATAGCCTTTGGGGGCCATGAGACTGTCGTCTTTGCCGTCGAATACCGAGAATGCCATAAAAGGGAGTGCTATCAGTCTTTGAATAAAGCGCTCTCCGTTTTTACCCATCAGCTTTAGAGAGCGAGTTTTGGTTTTGGAAGAAGCATCATTTGGGGTAGGTTCAGCAAGTTCAAAACCTTGGGGTTCAAAATCCATGGGTTGAGAAGCTTGAGCCACTGTTTTTTTATTAAAATTCATTTGTTTCTCTGGTCTGGATTGTTTTCGCGCCAGCCTTTCTTGTTTTTGGAAGGCTTTGGTTTTTTTAAATGTCTTTGCAGGCCTGAGTTCAACTTGAAATGCGTTAATTTCTGAATCAAGTTCACTGGAGGCTTTTGCCACTGGGCCAGAAAACACACTGCCCAAAATCAAAGTTAATACTAAAAAGTCCTTCATGGGACCTCCCTTTCATAGTTCTTTAAAGCAAGGAAAAGGCCTGGCGCCTGCGATTTTAAGGGGTTCTGGGCACGGGAAATCCGGGAAAGAGGTTCATAGAGCCCAACGCCGCCAACCAGTGTAAATATTTTAGACAGTGTGAATTATTTTCTGACTTGCCTAAAAGTTTGGTACCGGAAAAGATTCTGTGGCATCTCTAGATCAAGTAAACATGAATCCGGGGGGAATCTTGATACAGGGGAATCTAAAAAAATCACTATTAATTTTATCTTTCAACTTCATAGTCTTAACGTTTTCAGCCCACGTAGTTGCTGCAAACAAAAATTGTGCTGAGACTTTAGGCATGGCCCTGGATCCCATGTGGGTCATGAGTAAGCTTGATGAAATTAAAACCTCTGAGACCCGGGAGCAAAGAAGAGTCCGAGACGCCACGGCTAACGGTGGGTTTGAATTTGTAGCTCTTAATAACGATGCGCTGAAATACGACACCCTTTACACAAAGACTGTTTATCCCACTGATACAGTTGATCAAGAGCAGGCAGGTACGTGCTGGATATTTGCCCAACTCAACGTCTACAGAACTAAAATGACTCTTGCGGGCCTAGTTCCCGCAGAATTTAAATTTTCAACAAATTACACTCACTTTTTTGACATGTTGGAAAAGTCAAACACCAGATTCACTATGGCCATTTTAGCTGCGGAAAAGTACGTCACTCCCGAGGCGCTGTATAAGCAAATCAGAAGAGAAATTGACCTTGTTGGAGATGGAGGTTACCCCAACTATCTTCCTCAATTGGTGGAAAAATATGGACTAGTCCCATATGAATCTATGCCAGACACAGTTGCCACGAAGAGTTCTGATGTGATGATTGAAGAAATTAATCGTCAGATCAATATTATTCTAAATGAAATGGTCAGAAAAAGCGTTGAGCTTAAAAAAGACAAGTCATTAAATCGAACGGCAAGAGTGAGAGAGCTTTTGAAAATTAAAGAAATTGGAATGAGCTCTGTGGCAAAAATTCTTGTTACACACTTAGGGCATCCCCCAACAGAAATAAATGTAGCCCTTAATTATTCGGCAAAAAAAGATGGAAAGAACGTAAGGACCACTTTATCTGAAATTAAAAATATGAGCCCCATCACATTTGCAAAAGAAGTGGTGCAGTATAATTCTGATGACTTTGTTATCATCGCACGGGTTGAGGATCTTCCCCCAGGTTATTATGTGGTCAAAAGAAGTTCCATTGCCATCCCCGGTGTAGGTGAATCTTCAAGTGACATGAAATTTATTAATCTGGGCAAAGATGCGCCTACCAGGATGCAAGAGCTTACTATGAAATCTATTGATAAAGGAATTGCGGTGGAATTTAGTGCGGACGTGGGAAAAGATCTTTACGTTTGGTATGGTGCCCTTGATCCAAACATTTATGACCGAGACGGAATGTACAGTTTAACGCCGGAAGAGCAGGGGTCTGTGCTTACAAAAAAGGAAGAGAGACTTTTAGGACAAACTTATTCTACCCATGAAATGGTTTTCACAGGCTATGACCAAAGAGATGGGCAAGGAACTAAACCTCGCCGTTTTTTAGTTAAGAATTCCTGGGGTATCTATTACGGTGCCAAAATGGAAGGCGTCAAAAATAAGTCTGTTCAAGATGGTGATTTTCATATGAAACGAGAATGGTTTGAAAAGTATGTTACGGACATAGTAGTTCCGTCCGAAGTACTGTCTAAAGCGGAAATTAAATTACTGAGCAGTAAGCCAAAGAGAATCACTTATAAAAAGTATCAGGAACTCTGATAAATTGACTTATTTGGTCATAATGAGCATGATGCGTGCATGAATTCGGACATTGCCTCGGAAATTTGGAACTCGGTTAAAAAAGATCTTAATCTCTTAGAAGAAGATGTCATTCAAAACCCGCCCCCTCATATACCGGCGCTATCACAGGTTTTAAATGAAGTTTGGCGGTCAGGGGGAAAGCGTCTAAGGCCCTCCTTAGTTTTTTTGTGCGCAAAAATTCTCAATGTGTCTGCGGAAAAAATCAAACCTTATGCTCGGGCGGCGGAACTTGTTCACACAGCAACCCTCCTTCATGACGATGTTATAGATCAAGCAACAACTAGACGTGGCCAAGTTTCCGTTCCCCAGAAGTACGGAAATTATAAAGCGGTATTATCAGGAGACTTTCTTCTTGCCCATGTCATGTGGGAGCTCAGTCTCTTGGGACATTACGTAGCCAATAGTCGTCTCTCTGAAACTTTGCAGTGGCTGGTGGAAGGGGAGTGGCTCCAGCACAGTATTATTGACCGAGCCGACGTCTCACGAGAATTGAGTTTGACCATTGCTGAAAGAAAAACGGCAAGTCTCCTCATGTGGTGTTGTGAAGTTCCTGCACTTATTTCCGCTTCAGCGCCTAGTGTGTGTGAAAGCTTAAAAGAATACGGAAGAAATTTGGGATTAGCATTTCAACTTCAAGATGATGTTCTAGATTTTCTATATTCCGATACCGGAAAACCTAAGTTTAATGATTTAAGACAAGGAGTAATGAACTCAGTTTGTGTAGAAATGGTTGAAACTTATCCTGAAGGCAAGAAATGGGTAGAAAAAATAATGGAATGCCACGGGTCTGAAAGAGAAACTTTAATTGCACAGTGGAAAAATTTTGAAAAGGAAATCGTTGAAAGTTCAGAAAAAACCCAGATACGTGCCCAGGCCTATCTTATTAGAGCAAAAGAAAATGTGAGGGAGTTGTCTCCAGAAGGTTATGACAAACTGTCCAAAGTTGCAGATCTATTGTTACAAAGAACAAAATGATAAAAAATCAAAGCATTAAAACTTTTAAGATAAGTGACGGGCAACTGAGAAATATTCTCATAGATTTTCGAAGTGGAGAGGAGATTTTACGTCATCTTCCTCTTGATCCTGTTAATAGTATAAATCCCCCTCTCAGTCTTGCCTTTGAAGTTATTCCAAGGGGTCAGTGGACCCGTCCTTTATTTATGAAGCGCTGGTTCACCGCCATGAGACCTGTGAGTCTAGCCTCCTCCATTACGCCTTGTACCGTGGCCGTCCTTATTGGACTATTGATGGGATTTGAGCCCCAGTGGTGGCTGGTTTGGCCGTCTCTGTTGGGTGTTATTTCCATTCATTTAGGTGTGAATTTACTGAATGATTATGAAGATCACATCAGGCTTCAAGAAGTTTTATATGCAGTAGGAACCCGCGGCTCTCGAGGAAGCGGAGTCATACAAAAAGCATGGATCCCAGCTTTGCATTTAAAGTGGGCGGGCATGTTTTGTTTGGTACTTGGTGTGCTCTTTGGATTGCCCGCACTGATCAAAAATCCTCTCTCCATTGGAATTCTAGGCGCGGTTGCATTACTGGGAGCAGTCAGCTATTCCGGATGGCCGTTCAGATTGAAATACAGGGCCTTTGGTGATGGCGCAGTGGTTTTGTTATTGGGGCCGGGAGTCATGATTGGAATGTCTTTAGCTGCCTTTGATGTTGTTCCACTGGCAACGGTAATTGGAGGTATATTTTTTGGATTTTTGGCCGAGGGCGCACTCCATGCAAATAATCTTCAAGATATTCCCATTGATACTAATAGAAAAATTAAGACTCTCGCCATGTCCTTGGGCTTTAAAAAAGCAAAGATATTTCTCATTTCTATTTATCTAAGTAGTTTTGGTTTATTAATTCTGTTCTCTGAGATTATAAAAAGACCTGTGATCAGTTTAGCTTGTGTGCTTGTCAGTCCCTACGTGGGAATCCTTCTCATGTCTGTGAGGAAAGCTGATGGCCCGTTGAGCTCCTCAATCCGTGGATTGAAACAGAAGGCAGAGAGAGTTCATCTATTCTTTGGGTCTTTAGTGATAATTTCTCTGGTTTATCTGATTTATTTTTGAGTTTGAGGACAGTCAGCTTCTGCGCAGTCTCTTTCAATGCCGGTAAAGCCCCAAACAACAGGCCTCATTTTTGGTAATCCCCAATGATTAGAATGTTTTTTCAATTGGGCATCATCTTTTTTGCCCACAACTAATTTTGTGCACGCAGGTTGAGTGATCAGAGCTAAAATAACGCCTACAACAGCAGTCGAAGTTTTCAAATTCCAGCCTCCTCAATTTTTTTAAATCATAGCCGTGTTTAGCTGCTTTTTACAAGACCCGCAATTAAAAAGAAAACACCTAGTACCCCGAAAGCAAGGCTCACAAACCAGAATCGCCTTCTTCTCATAAGCACAGAGATGGCCGCTATGGCAATAGCCACTTGGAAAAAAGTAACAGATTTTGCCAGCGTTTGGTGGGCTATCAAGTGTTTTTCAGAAGACTGCTTTTCTTCTTCAGCCATTTTCTTAATTTCTACCTGCTCATCTTGATACTGGTTAAGTTTCTCTGTGTCCTTAGGGGTCGCGGCCTTGCCGAGTTCAGCAAGAAGAGTCATTTTACTTCCCAGAATTGCGGCTTTTATGCCCTTTGCCTGATAAAGCGCCCACTCGTCAGAGGATTTTATTTGGTCGATCATGGCCTCATTAGAATGGTGGCCCGCAAGGAGCGCCGCCACCGCTGCACATACGGCTAAAAGTGCTGAGGTCAAAGCTACCCCGCTGATCCATTTTGAGCCCCCAGCATGATGTGCGGCTTCATGAATATGTTCTTGTGCTTGTTCTAAGGGAACTTCAATTTCTTCCATCTTGTCCTCATGATTTCATTTGTGTCTCTATTCTAAATAGGACTAAGCTTTTTGGAAAGAGACAATTCTAATGAAACTGATATTAAAAAATATTGAAGCGAACCTCGGGGACTTTAAACTGGCCGTAAAAAATTGGCAATGTGAGTCAGGTAGTCATATTCTCATCAGGGGTGGGAGCGGGCTGGGCAAAACCACATTCTTACATATTCTAGCGGGGCTGTTTACTCCACAAAAAGGTGAAGTCATATTAGATCACTTTAACCTCAGTAGTTTGTCAGACCGTGAACGAGGAAAAATTAGAAGAAAGTCCGTGGGATTAGTTTTTCAAAGATTAAACCTCATGGAAAAATTGACAGTTTATGAAAATATTGCGCTGGGGTGTTACCCTCATAAGCCAAGGTTCGAGGAAATTCAAAAAATTCTCGAGAAGCTCCAGTTGGCAAAAAAAATTGAGACTTCCGCAGCCGTGTTAAGTTTAGGAGAGCAGCAGCGAGTGGCTGTGGCAAGAGCACTCATTAATTCTCCAAACTTAGTTTTAGCTGATGAGCCCACGTCAAGCCTTGATGACCAAAATGCGGAAACGGTGATGAACTATTTGAACTCGGCCACTATTGGAAAAACTCTCATAGTGGTCTCCCATGACCACCGTATCGAAAAATTTTTCCCCAAAGTTATTAATTTTGAAGGGATAGTGTCCTCATGACTCCGTGGCAAATGGCATGGACTCACATCTCCCGGTTAAGAGCTCAAAGTGTCATGATTCTGCTTTCACTGGCTCTCAGTATTGCCGCTGGCGGACTCCTACTCAGGATTTATGTTCTTACTCAATCACGGTTTTCATCTCTTGCTCATGGTGGAGATGCAATCGTTGCGGGGAAGGCTAGCGGGGCCGATATTTTACTGGGGAGTTTAAATTTAGAAGCGGACAAACCTAATCCATTACCTCTTACTCTTTTTAATTCGTTAAAGTCTGGTCAGACGGTTAAATTTGAAGACGGAACTCTAGTTAATACTTCAAGTTTTATTCAAAGCATAATTCCGCTCATTTATTATGCGACTTATCAAGATGGAAAAGTCATTGGAACTGATTTGAGTTTTTTTGACCGGCCTAAACGGGATGACTCCCTTATTCTCCGAGACGGTCGATTTTTTAATGGGTCAGCTATAAATGAGGCGGTTGTAGGAGACAGCGTAGCGGCCGAGAACAGATTAAAAACCGGAGATCGGATATCTTTTCGGTTGTCGGAAATGGATGACAGAAAAGATTTTCTTGTGGTGGGAATCCTTCAGTCCAGTCACTCTGCTTGGGACAGGGGCGTTTATACAAACTTAAATGCCGCATACAGTTGGCTAAACGAGAAATCTGTCTCTCACTCGGTATGGAAAAACGGAATCCTTCATTATTATTTAATCTATATGAAACCGGAAGGATTTAAGCCCCTTCAATCTTTAATTAATGAGAGAACCGTTGGTCAACTTGTGTCCATAGAGAATGAAAAAAGTAAACTTGCGGAATTAACTGGTTCTGGGGGTCAACTGGGAATTGTCATCATCTCTTTTATTATTTTACTCACCACTGTAGCAGTCACTGGAATCATGATTGTGAGATATGAAGGGATGCGTTTACAAACGGCTATCTTGAGGGCCATGGGATTTCCGGTTAGTTATTTGATGATGTGGCTCCTCGGTGAGGGTTTGATTCTGTCCGCTCTGGCTTGTTTCATCGGAGCGGTGATAGATCTTATTTTATTTTATCCACTGATTAAACTTTTGGGAAAGGCTGTTCCTGATCCCTCGTTATACACATCCTCGATTT
>JBBQPV010000003.1:0-18863 GCA_038216925.1 Bdellovibrionia bacterium | reverse complement strand
TTCCACGACTTAAAACCTTTTTGACAAGAGAATCCCTAAACTCCTTCGAGTGTTTCTGACGTTGCTCCATAAACTTGTAATCTTTTCACGCCACCCTTAGTTTGTTAACTGAAGCGACATCTTTCCTGAAACCGGGGGGTTGATGGGGCTCCCCATGGAGTACTTAGTGGTCAAAACAGAGAAACAAGACAGATACTATAGAAATAGGACAGAAACATATTACGGGGTTTTTGATGGTGAAGTTTTAAATGATTGGGGCGGCAGGGGAATAAATGATCCACGGCTAGCTTCATACTGGGGAGCCTTTGGCGGTCAAAATTTCAGGGCGGCTAGCAATTATTCTCCGTTTCACAACTGCTATTCAAGGGGTTGCCAAACCTTTACCTATCTTGTTTTAAAGCGTTTTGTTGGTCAGCTCATTCGTCTCGACTCCAGTTTTACTCTCACAATAGACAGCTCCAGACCGGCAATAGTTTTCAGTAATTCTGGTCATCAGTATTTATCCAAATATTTAACACTTTTAGAGGATGCGTATAAGTTTATGCAGGATATGGATCTGGAATTCCCTCTTTCTCAGACTTCCTTTGATCAGATACAAAATATTTTGCACGTTGTGAATACTTCAAGAGATCTTAAATCTTGCAAGGCAGAGGTTGCGCAGATAAAGGTTGGCCTCTGTCAGCAAGAAAAGGCCCTCTGCGGTAACGAGTACTTCACTCATGTCTTGAAGATTAATACTTCACCGAGAAGATTTGAATTTGACGACGAACAAATTGTCTATCTTCGTAATAAAATTGCGGAGGCCACAAGTGAGGAAGCCAGAATTGACGCCGAACTCAGGACATTGGGAAAGTATTTTAATGATGGAAGACGGGCGGAACTTAACAAAAAGTACCAGGATTTAGCCGGAGACATTGAAAAGTACAAAAAATCTTTAGAGAAGTTAACGGATGAAGAACGCAGGCAAGAGAATATAAAGCGTGGCAACTTCGATGCAGGACCGGGGCCTAAGTTTATAGCTATGAGGCAAGAGTGTTTGGAGAAGTAATGTCAGAATCTCACAGACCGTACTAATAATTTAGGGCGGTCTGATTTTTTTACTCTTACCAACTAATTAAATCAAAACTATGTGTGTTTCGCATCCCTGATTCGGGACTGTGGTTTGCTAGACTGCACAGTATGAAAACAAAATCTTTACGTCATTTGTTCACAGTCATTTCAATTTTTATTATTACACAATCCGCTTTTGCCGCTCCAAAGGTCCTTGTCCTTGGCGCAGGTATCGGCGGCATGACCGCGGCTCAAGAGTTGGCGGAACGTGGATATGATGTGACTGTCGTAGAATCCGGAGCCGTCACTGGCGGAAAAGCCCGAAGCATGGATTTTGAAAACACTGGCGTGGGGGGAAGAAAAAATCTTTCCGGAGAACATGGATTTAGGGTTTTCCCAAGTTTCTATCTTCATTTTTATGACACTCTTTCAAGAATTCCTGGCCCCGATGGAAAACCGGATATCGAACAACTGTATTTGCCTGAAGTTGCATGGATGCAGAGAGACGGCAAACGGGAGCCTGTAGCCATAAGCACTAGTGGGGAATATCAGACCGGTTTAAAACAGTTTTTGCACATCGCAGAGGGTATTTCTAATTGGAAAGGCTCAGATTTAAGGGCAGGGGAGGCATTGTTTTTTGCAAAAAAAATGTTGTACATGTTGACCTCTTCCCCCGAGCGCCGCATGAAGGAGCTGGAGTTTATTTCATGGTGGGATTATTTAGAGGCGGACACAAAATCTGACAGTTATCAAAAACTTTTTGCCCTTGGAACCGCCCGCACCCTTCTTGCCATGAAGCCAACGGTCGCCAGTGCTCGAGTGGTTGGAGAAATGTTCATACAGTTTTGGATCTCTGGAAGTGCTAAAACAGGCGGTGGAATTGATAAAATGTTAAGTGGGGCATCAAACGATGCGCTATTTAATCCGTGGCAAAAATATTTGGAGAGTCTCAAAGCTAATTTCAAATTTAGTACGGAAGTTTTAAG
This sequence comes from Bdellovibrionia bacterium, assembly GCA_038216925.1. Taxonomy (GTDB): domain Bacteria; phylum Bdellovibrionota; class Bdellovibrionia; order JABDDW01; family JABDDW01; genus JBBQPV01. Next base: position 16,827 of record JBBQPV010000003.1, on the reverse strand, counting down.
ATTTAATATGAAGAATGGAGAAATTGACTCTGTAACGGTAAGAGATTCTACCGGTAGTAAGGATTTAACGGCCGACTATTATGTCTCTGCAATGCCCGTTGATGTGATGAAGAAATTAACAAGTCCTGAGATGATCAATGCGGCGCCAGATCTTTCAAAATTATCAAAACTTTATGTGGACACAATGATTGGCCTTCAACTTTATTTAAAAGCAGAGCTTGATTTGCCTACATCCCATGCGTTTCTCTTAGATTCGCCGTGGGCAGTGGCTGTTGTGTATAATCAGACAAAAGTGTGGCAAAATTATTCATTGAGTAAAGTTGGAGATGGAACCACTAAATCCGTAGTGTCTTTGACTTTTGGTGACGTAGATAAGCCTGGAATTTTATTTGGAAAGCCTCTCTCAAAGTGCACTGAAGAAGAAATTGTTCAGGAGGCCGTGGCACAAATCGATCAGCACTTAGGTAGGAAAAACGCAGGGTTTATTGCAAAAAACCTTCAGCGCTATCACTTTGACCCTTCAGCCCAATTTGATAAAGATGGAACCCATAGTTCTACGCCGCTATTTATTAATTCCGTAGGATCTCATTTTGACAGGCCCGTAGCACAAACTCAAATTCCCAACTTCATTTTGTCATCGGATTATGTCTTAGGAAATTTTGAAATTTCATCCACCATGGAAGCTGCCAACGAGGCGGGCCGGCGCGCGGCCATCGCCGTACTTCAAAATTCTGGTTGGCATGGGAAGCTCCCCCAAACCTTTAAGCTATAAGAGCCGTTTGCATTTTCAGGAATGCGAGCTCTGGACGCTCTAAATTTTAAGCTTGGCCTGCCCCATCCTATGTTTATGGCCCTTGGAAAACCTGTCAAACCGGCACCGGATCTCCTCCCACAGTGCGGTGCCCAAATGAGAAGGTTGTAGTCCCCATACAATCCTTCTTGATTTTATCTCGAAAAGCGCGGTAATTCCTTCTCCAGGGTAAGTTGGTCAAATAACCGTGGGGGTAAATATGTTCAAAGTCATGTTTCTTGTTAGCGTTCTACTCATTTCAACCAAAGCACTTAGTTACGATATTTTTTCCGAGCTTGATTCTTGTTCCCGGCAGTGTTCCCAGCGGTGTTTGGATCTAAGTAATAGGATCAATGAAAGTTCCCAGCGCGTTCTTCAATCTTGCAATAGCCAATTGCCTGTAGACCAAAATCTTTATAAAGATGCATATGATTTTGCTTACAGTTCCGGAGGAATGAACATGTCCTCACAAGCAGCTAGAGATTTCGCTGACAAAATCACATCACAATATAATGGAAGACAATCTCTTTCCGCATTTAAAGAAGCCTATAATTTTGCTTACAGTTCCGGAGGAATGAACATGTCCTCACAAGCAGCCAGAGATTTTGCTTGGAAAATAGCTGATCAAATTAATCCTCAACAGGCGCTCTATTGTTACCGTACTGCATATAATTTTGCGTATTCCTCCGGCGGAATGAATTTAAGCTCTCAAGGGGCAAGAGACCACGCAGAGAAGACGTGCCGGATTCAAAAGTGAAACTGTTAATATTAAGTGTAGTCGTTCTTTTCTCGGTGACTTCCCGCGCGGATATTAAATTTATTGAAGTCAAATCTTACTCGGAAGAAAGCGGCCTACCACCCCGGCTACAAGTGAAATTTGAAATAAAATGTTATCAGACTTTATTGCGTGTAATTCGCAATGACAGTGACGATGGGGAGAATGGGAAGACGACTATCGCCGTCGGAGGATTGGTGAGGGAATCAAATGTAAGTTGCCTAGGCTTCCACGAGGAAACTGTGGACGCAGGCGTTACGTACTCGGGACTTCGATATGAAATCGTTCCTATAAAAAAATAGTGGGGCTTCATGAGATTCAAAGCAGGTTTATTTAGTGCGGTTTTATTGGTTTTCACATTTACTGTTATTGCCGTACGAGGTGACGAACAGAGTGTAGTGCCGAAAGTATTCTTAGATTTTTGGAATACTGCGGACGTTAGGCCAAAAAACAATTGTTATAACTATGCAACTAATCGTCGAACAGATAACTATGCTCAACCTGGTCATGCGAGTCATCAGAAGTATACGGCTCTTACTTGCGCAAATGTATATGAAGCCGCCGGAAAAGATCTGGGATTGGTCCCGGCAGAATTTTTTTCTTTTAATGGCAAGAATGATTACCTGCTTGTTGCACTCGTGGTTGCGCCTAATTATGATTTCCATTGGTATCGTAGAGGGGATGATAATATGTGGACACATAAGCCGGGAGGTACGGCTGCAACTAGTTTGGATAGTAACGGCAAAGTCATCACATCCCCGGAAACCGCTGCTCGCGGACCGTACAAAGATTTTTGCGGATACTTTAGACTCAAGAATTATGTCAAACAACCGGACGAACAAAATGGTGGTTATGTTCGAATCGGAAATATGACAGATTTGCCGCCAACCTTACTGCTGGCTAGGGCTGGGCAGTCCACGGTAGAAATGTTAATCTATTCAGGAAGGGCAGATCCCGTAATTAAACTCCGGGACCTGATGCCATATTTTAATATTCCCGAGCTACGCCAGTTGGCAGATACAATGAAATCTCATCAAATTGTAGGAGACAAAATTCCAAATTTACCTCCATCATTTTCTAAACTTGGATATCGGGGACTTCAAATTGTGGATCGACAGGGCCTCCTGTTCCCTCGCGGCACGGCATTCTTGATTCGCGGAGAATATATATTCTTTGTTTTTGACAATAGTCGCGAGATCAGATGGAGGCGAATTCCTAAGTTAGTGAATTTAGAGAGAGGCCTACTCTCAGAATTCCATAAGACCGCTAAAATTCCCAATTGAGAGTGCCGTTTTTGGTCAAACTGCCTAAAAACCATGCAGTGAGAGTGCCGATACCGACGCTTAAATGGAGCAGCAAGGGCCCAATGTGGCATAGACACTGCTACTAAGATTCACCATGAAGTACGTGATGTTATTTGTTTTATTAGCCGGAACTGCCTGCGCTAAAAAAAGCTCCCAAGAAATCACAATTCGGGGAGGGGCCTCACAGCCACAAGTCCAAAGTAGCGCAACTAAGACTACCGGGGGTCTTACACATGAAATCAAAACATTTAAAACTCCACAAGAGGCTTCCGCCGCGCTGAGCGGTACCACACTAGTCTGTGAAGATACTTCAACTTGCTTGCCTGCAGTGGGCGCTTTTCTGCAAAAAGATGGAAGCACATTACGTAGTTGTACGGCCTTCTTAGTGAGTGAAGACGTTGCCGTCATTAGTGAACACTGCCTTATGGAATCTAGTTTTTCTCCCTCTTATAACTGCTCTGAAATTATATTTAAATTTGCTAAAACCTCTCAGTTTCCAGAGGAGCAAATAAGCTGCAAAAAAATTCAAAGAACTAGCCGAGAACTGAAAGCGAAAATGGATAAAAAAATCGACGCCGCCAGTTTACCGGATTTTGCTTTTATTCAACTTACATCAAAAACAAAACGGCCATTTTTAACTTTGGCCTCAGAACCACACGTTAATGAAGAGCAAGTCAAAATTCAAAAAGTAGATTTTGGTGCTGTTGGAGAGTTTAGTGTGCTGAGGGAAGTGCAGTGCCAAGTGACTACGCTTGTACCGCTCCTTTACACAAATTTGCCCCAAGGCCCTCTTATTAGATTGAAAAACTGTGAGGCTCACCACGGGAATTCAGGTGCGCCAGTTTTAAGTGCAACAGGCAAGGTTATTGGAATATTAAAATCTGCACTTAGTAAGGACGAGCCCGCACCGGCAGTTGCACCCACACCCAAAAAGTCCATAAACTCATTTGCTACAGCGGTGAGCGCTGCCTGTTTAATTGATATGGCCACCGGATGTTCATATGATGAGAAGCTAAACACAGACATTCTAAATGAAGTTTCAAAAGATAAGCACACAGATGCTAAAAAGCAGGCTTACGCGGAAATGGATAAGTACTCCAGCCAAAATTCACAGACGTATCATTGGAAGAAGAAAACCGGCAAACAAGATGACCTTATATCTTATATGGTCCTTGTTCCTGAATGTCAGATAGAAAAGTCCAAAAATCAGGTAGATGTTTTTGATATGGCCTGGTGGATTTTAAAAAAAGACGTCAACTCGGATTTTGAACAAGACGTCGCTGTCAAAACTGAAATTGTTAAAGCAAGACTTGGATTGAGCACGGGAACTGAACTGGTATTAAATTACAGAAACCCCGTCACAAACAGTATTGTGAATGAAAAAATAAAGTTACCTATTTGTGAGTAACGGAGCAGATGGTTTTTTTCCGATATTCCAAAGAAAAAGTACAATTCCTAAAATAAGAATTTGAGAAAAAATAGTTTCTGCAGTGGGATATAAACCCAGTAAATCACTTCTAAAATTCAGCGGTAAGGATGTGATGGGAAGCTTGCCAGCTTCTTGGATGGAATGAAGCGCCTTTCCAATTAAAATGAAGGCGAGTAGCGCCATAATGGAAGATGAGTATGCAAAAACTTTTCTGATGGGCACCTTAGACGAATATTTTAAAAGTAACCAAGATAATAGTATAACGGCTACAAAGGCAAAGGCTACTCCGCCGATCATCGCAGACTTCATTCCCTCTTGAGACCCACTTTCAATCCAAATTGTTCTTAAAAATAATACGGTTTCCACGGCTTCTCTTGCAACAGCCGTAAATGCAATAAAGGAAAGTCCAATAAGACTCCCACTTCCTAAAGCGGAGTTAACTTTTTCCTTAATAAAACCATTCCACCGTCCAATTTCAGTTTTACTGTGTAACCAAAAACCCATATAGAGCAAAATAATAACGGCAAAGAGTGATACAGACCCTTCCATCAACTCCCTGCCTGCGCCACTTAATTGTAAAAGCCATCCGGAAAAAAACCAAAGTACAAATCCAAAAATCACCGCGGCAACCCAACCTCCGTGAACCCATCTTACTGCTTTTTTAGCATTGGTTGCGCGCAGTACACCCAAGAGCGCGATGATCACAAGAACGGCCTCAGCACCCTCTCTTAGTAGAATCGAGGCAGCCATAAAAAATGTAAAACTTGGCGAGCTGACACTTTCCCCAATCAACGTGCCAATTTTTTGGATGAGAGTTTGTGTCTTAACAATTTCTTTTTCTACGTCATCGAGACTTTGTTTGGCGCTCATGGCGGATCTGACATCGCCCATAGCCTTTTCTATATCAATAAGCATTTGGGGGTTTCTGGCTTTAATGCGAGGTTCAATGGGTTCAATTCCGTTAAGGTAAGCGCTTAACGCTTTATTTTTTGCAAAATCAACATTGCCGTTTTTGTAGTCCTGCAAAGATTCGTTTAAAAGATTTGTAGCCTCAGAAAGTCTTCCGTTGGGGTCGTCAGTGTTTGTATGGTTCCTGACTGCAGCTACAAATAATTTTCTTTTGTCTTCAGGGCCTGGATTGATTTTTGAAATCTCTTCATCCGTTAATGTAGCAGCTTGATCCAAATTGATTTCAGAAATGTCACCGTTTTTTGTGTCCACCCAACTATGTCTCAAAGACGCAACATAAAAGGAAACTGCCCAGAGGTCTTTATCAGAAATAGTTGTAAATCCTGCCATGGCCGTTCCCTGAATTCCTACGCGTGCGGCATTAAAAATTTTGAAAGGTGAGAGATCCGCCATCACTTTTTCGTCTTGGAAATTCGCGGGGCTCGGTTTTAGAGCTTTAGCGGCTGGCCCATCTCCTCTTCCTTGAAGTCCATGGCAAGAAGCGCACTGCATCTCGAACACTTTTCTTCCCGCCTGGAGATTTGGCCATTCCCGCGGCGCTACCTCTAAATGAGTAAAAGAAATTATCTGATTTTTAATTTTTTGAGAAAGCGCACCGATTTTTTCGGCAGGGGCCAACTGAGAAATTAACGTTTGGAGCTCTAGTAATTCTGCCTGCGTGTCGGGGTGCTTCTTCATTTCAATATCTTTGGATGCCAAGTCTACAGCTGTGGAAATGAGTTCCTGGTGTTCCTTGTGCTCAGAAGCATTGCTGACTTTACCGTTACTTATCGACCCACCGTAGTCACTGGCCAAATAATCCAAGACATGAACGAGAGTGCGCGGCGTTTCTGTTTTCGAAAAAGCCGTGCTCGATATAAAAAGTAAAAGAATAAAGAACTTTTTTGCCATATAATCCTTTATTGAGATTTAGTCTCAATAAAGCTTCTTGTCAAGTCCTGAGTTCTGAGCTATATGGATTCATGGTCAAAGCATTTGAAAATTTTGCAGCACATCTAAAAGCCAACGGTCTCCGGTTAACGCAGGAGCGCAGCGAACTTTTAAAGTTGGTTATGGCCATGAAAGAGCATTTTAGCCCGGAGGATCTTCTGAAAAGAATTCGGGCAAAAAAATTAAATGTCTCTCGGGCCACAGTGTACCGACTCATTCCCGTTTTGGTGCAGGCTGATTTAATCCAGCAAAGTTTACTTTCTGAAGGGCAGGCTAAATATGAAGTAACCTGGAACAAAGCCCACCACGACCATCTCATTTGCTCTCGGTGCAATAAAGTTATCGAATTTCATCACAACACAATCGAACTTTTACAGCGGGAAATTGCAAGTAAGTATGGTTTTGTTTTAGATCATCACGTTATGGAGCTTGTAGGTCGATGTGAGGCCTGCCAAAAAAAGGGAAAATCTCACTGAGGACGCTGCCGCTTTTTTGGCCTCACAATTTTCATAATTGCTGAAATTAAATTGTCCGCAACTATAGCGGAAAAAATTCCAATGAGTCCGCCGGCAAACACATCTAATGGGAAATGAACTCCCACATAGACTCTGCTAAAGGCAATTAAAAGTGCAAGAGGGAGTACAAAAAATGCTGCGATCGGCTCCGCCATAACAATCATTGTTGCCACAGAAAAAGAATTTGCTGCGTGGGACGAGGCAAACCCGTAACCTGAGTGTGGAAATGTGAGAAGTCTTACGGAATTCACACCTAGTTCTTGTTGTGGCCGTCCCCGGTGGACCAGAGGTTTAATAATCCGTGAATTTAATCCGTCTGATACGGAAAGAGCTACTACACAAGCCAATATTATTTTTACTGCGCGCATCTTTTGCGCCGCTATCCAGATTACGCAACCGATAAGAAGTATCCACCATGTGTTTCTAAAATCCGTTACATAGGGCATCAAGGCGTCGCAGACCGAAGAAATCCAAACCTGGTTTATTTTAAAAAAAAGTTGATGGTCCAGGTCTATAAGTGGAGGCATTTTTATAAACTACCATTTTTAAAATTATCGTCTACACGTCTTTTTGGCGTCTTTAGTCCTAAAACTAAAGTCTAGAACTTCCCCTAAGACTTTGGATTCTCTAACCAATATGTCACAATAAAAACATGATTGAAGTGGAACGTGTGAATGGTCAGAAACTTTGGATTAATCCGTCTTTCATTAAATTTATAGAAAAAACTCCGGATACGGTAGTGACTATGGATAACAATGAAAAACTTCTCCTTCGCACATCAATAGAAGAACTCAAGCGCATGATGGATCAGCACCTCGGGGGAAAATAGAGTGGATATATTTGCGTTCCTTGGAATTATTATCGGTTTTGGAGGAATCTTACTAGGGCAAGTACTTGAGGGGGGACACTTAGGATCCATCATGCAAGGAACGGCCGCCTTCATCGTTTTTGGAGGAACATTCGGCGCGATGATCCTCAGTCATCCTTGGCCGGAAGTGAAAACTGGATTCAAACTTCTGAAAATGGTTTTCATGAATCCTAAAGGTGATGACACAGAAAAAGTAATTAAAGAATTAATAGACGCAGCACAAGTGGCTAGAAAAGAATCTATCTTAGCTTTGGAAAAACGGCTCGGAAGTTTTTCAAATCCCTATATGCAAACCATTTTTCGATTTGTTATTGACGGTGTTGATCCAAACACCATCAAAGATATTTTCGAAAGTGAAATTTATCTAGAAGAGGAACACTATGCCGCCGGTGGAAAGATTTGGGAGACCGCAGGAGGATACTCTCCAACAATTGGCATCATTGGTGCGGTTTTGGGTCTTATTCACGTTATGGAAAACTTAGCCGATGCTTCTAAATTAGGATCGGGAATTGCGGTAGCTTTCGTTGCTACGGTTTACGGTGTGGGTAGTGCTAACCTTTTATTTCTACCAATGGGAAAAAGAATTTCTCGAAAGATCAAAGCACAATCTCATATGAAAGAAATGGTGCTTGCCGGCGCCATAGGAATTGTCAGCGGGATGAACCCGTTTATCATAGAAGAAAAACTCCGCAGTTATGCACACGACGGTAAAAAAGAAAAAGCTGAGGGCGCGGCCTAATGGCTAAAAAAAAGCACGAGGAAGAACATGAGAACCATGAGAGATGGTTAGTGTCCTATGCGGATTTCATCACTCTGCTTTTTGCTTTTTTTACAGTTCTGTATGCCCAGTCTCAGCATGACGCCGCTAAAGCTCAGGAGTTTCAAAAATCTGTTCAAAAGGCTTTCAGAAGTTTTATAGATTTTGGCGGCCTCGTTGGTAAGGTTGTCGATAATAAAGATGCCACTGATCTTATTAAGCCTCCCATTGATGTTGTCCCCCGTGAGGGCGCTGGTCCACAAGAGGTGGAGGATTTTGTAAAGCGGCAACTAGAAGCGGAAATGACGGACACAGAAATTAAAGAAGTGATGGACATGCACACCGAGGCCGCGGGTTTAGCGGTGAGTCTTCAGGCTTCAAGTTTTTTTGATCCTGGAGAGGGGTTGGTAAAAGAAGAGGCTCTTCCAACTTTAAATAAAATCGCCAAAGCGCTGAAAAAAACAAATCGTGTTCTCATTGTTGAGGGGCACACGGATAATTCTCCCATCCACAATGTCCGATTTCCTAGTAACTGGGAACTCTCGTCCACTCGTGCATCAACTATTGTTAGATATTTTCAGGTGATCCATCGATTTCCGGCAAATCATCTCATAGCCGTTGGGTACGCAGATCAACGCCCTGTTAAACCAAATGATACACCTGAGAATCGGGCAAAGAACCGCCGCATCGACATTCTCGTCGTCACCGACGACAAGTCCCTTCCCCATTAAGGTACCGGGTTACTTTCCCGGGAAAACAAACAATATAACGTAATAGAGCAAGGTTTTTGCGTCTGGACAGCCTGTAGGCCATATAATCCCGGGAAAGTAACCCGGTACCTTAGTAAAAGCGCGGGTCGTGGAGGGGAAGAAAGCAAAAACTGCTTCCAGGCTTTTGCTCGATGGTATTTTCACTTACCGTGATTTTAAGTAAACCCACTATGCAATAGGGCGCTGACGCGTCAGCAGTTGTGAACACCACTGAAAAATCTGGTCCGTCTATTTTTTGATACTGGCTTTTTGGAAGTGCAAGTAAGTAATTGGCGAATTCAGAGTTGGCTCTTAATGAAACGGCCTCAGAAAATGAAACTCCATTTAACACTGTGGCCGACTTAACAAAACCATTGGGAATGCTGAGTTTGTAATAGCCGGATGGTTCTTGAGTTTTTTGAACACTGATACCAAATTTATTTCGAATTCCGACATTTGTGAATACCCACCCAGCAGCGCCGCCACCGGTAGAGGAGATTGTAAACATGCTTCCTTTTTTTCCAACAGCTTCCCGATGTAAAATATCGACGTCACGTCCCGTGTTTAAAGTTTCTCCATGTGCCAGAGAGAGGCCCGTTACAGAAATAATAAACATCAGTATAAGTAGGGTTTTCACACTTCGCTCCTTAGTAAATGAATATCTCAATACATAGCAAGGGGCGGGCCACCATAGCGGTCAACTTATTGATTTTAGGGCAATATTTAGCTTTACAAGAGTCAAAAACTGTCACTTTGTATAAAGTTCGAAGATTTATCTCTGGAGAAGAAATGGTGCGTCAAACAGAGTTACCCGAAGACATTGATTTTATTGACCAAAATCTTTGACAACATCGGCCATATCCTTTTAAATCCACCCGAGCTTAAAAAAACTAAAACCCATTCAACTTAAGGACGGTTTATGCAGAACATCAGATGGTATCTGACCTCCCTTGCTGCGCTATTATTTGGTAGCAATGCGATTGCCAGCGAGGCGGAATTAAAAATCCCTCACTTGGCTGTAAATTACAATCTTTTCGGCACTCAGGTGGCCGGAACCACTTTACTTGGACTCGGCATGGTTGTCGCGGTTCTTGGAGTAATTTTTGGTCTAGTAGAATCCATGAGAATTAAAAAACTTCCCGCACATAAATCAATGCTGGATGTTTCACATGTCATTTATGAAACTTGCAAAACCTATCTTATTACTCAAGGAAAATTTCTAATTATCCTTGAAGTGCTCGTCGGTGGCGCCATATTTTATTATTTCTTTGGACTCGAACATATGGAGCTTGGACGGGCATTAGTCATTCTTCTCTGGTCCGTGCTTGGAGTTCTTGGATCTTTTGTGGTGGCTTGGTTTGGAATTCGAATCAACACCTATGCTAATAGCCGAACTGCTTTCGCATCTCTAAAAGGCAGGCCTTATCCTGTCATGGATATTCCTCTCAAATCCGGAATGTCCATCGGAGTGGTTCTCATTTGCGTAGAACTTTTCATGATGCTTTTCATTCTGCTTTTTGTAGCTCCGGAAAATGCCGGTGCGTGCTTCATTGGATTTGCCATCGGTGAATCATTGGGCGCATCTGTATTAAGAATTTGCGGCGGTATTTTTACAAAGATTGCTGACATTGGTTCTGATTTAATGAAAATTGTTTTTAATATTAAAGAAGACGATGCCAGAAACCCGGGAGTTATTGCCGACTGTGTGGGTGATAACGCTGGAGACTCGGTTGGTCCAACGGCTGACGGATTTGAAACTTACGGTGTGACCGGAGTTGCTCTGATCAGTTTCATCACTTTAGCTGTGGGAATGGTTGCAACTGGTACTGGAATGACCTTGGCTCCCAACGGAGTTGAACTTCAAGCTAAGCTCATTATTTGGATTTTCGTCATGCGTGTATTGATGGTTATCACATCCATCCTTTGTTATTGGGTGAACGGGGCTATCTCAAAGGCTCGGTTTTCTAAACTTGATCATTTTGATTTTGAAGCACCCCTCACATGGCTTGTGTGGATCACTTCCATTGTGTCGATCGGCGTGACATATGCTTCAAGTTATTTCCTTGTTTCAGATCTTGGTGATGGAACACTTTGGTCCAAACTTTCCACAATTATTAGCTGTGGAACAATTGCCGGCGCCATCATCCCTGAACTCACAAAGGTGTTTACTTCTTCCAAATCTAAACACGTTGCGGAAGTTGTAAACGCCGCACGAGAAGGCGGAGCCTCTCTTGCCATCTTGTCCGGACTTGTTGCTGGAAATTTCAGCGCATTTTGGAAAGGTATTGTGATGGTTGGTTTGATGTACATCGCTTATCTTGCCAGCACCAGTGGGCTTGATCAGATCATGATGTACCCAGCGGTTTTTGCCTTTGGTTTAGTGGCCTTCGGATTTTTGGGAATGGGCCCAGTTACAATTGCGGTAGACAGCTATGGTCCCGTGACAGACAACGCTCAATCAGTTTTTGAACTTTCTCAAATTGAAACAGTGCCCAACGTAAAAGCAGATATTCAAAAAGATTTTGGATTTGCTCCTAACTTTGAAAAAGGAAAACACCTGTTGGAGGAAAACGATTCCGCAGGAAATACATTCAAAGCAACTGCGAAGCCTGTTCTCATTGGAACGGCAGTCATAGGTGCAACAACAATGATTTTCTCCATCATTTTACTTTTGAATTTAAAGTTAGACCTATTAAACGCAAAAGTTTTATTGGGACTCATCACTGGTGGAGCGGTGATTTACTGGTTTACTGGCGCTTCCATCCAGGCGGTAACCACTGGTGCCTTCAGAGCAGTTGAGTACATTAAGAAAAATATTAAACTTGAAGGAACAACTAAAGCTTCTGTGGAATCTTCAAAAGAAGTTGTAAGAATTTGCACACAGTACGCTCAGGCAGGAATGATTAATATCTTCGGTGTTATTTTTGCTTTCACCTTAGCTTTCGCCTGTTTTGATCCAACGTTTTTTGCAAGCTATCTCATTTCCATCGCAGTGTTTGGGTTGTTCCAAGCTATGTTCATGGCCAATGCGGGCGGAGCTTGGGATAACGCTAAGAAAGTAGTGGAAGTTGATTTAAGAGAAAAAGGAACTGAGCTTCATGCAGCGACGGTTGTTGGAGATACCGTAGGTGATCCTTTCAAAGACACCTCTAGCGTAGCTTTGAACCCCATCATTAAGTTCACCACACTCTTTGGACTATTGGCCGTTGAAATTGCGGTTAACTCAAAAGAAGTGGCGCATTATGTTGGAATAGTGATGTTTATTGTAGGTTTGGTGTTTGTTTGGAGATCATTCTACGGGATGAGAATCAGTAACGCACCCCTAGTGAAAAAAGCGAGATAAACTATATCGTGAGGGGCTGAAAATCCCAGTCCCTCACGGTCTTCATTTGAGGATTTGCGACATGTTTAGTTTAGATTCTGATAATTTGATTTATGTGCTTTTGATTCTGATTTGCGCCCTAGGATTACTTTCCATGAAGAGAAAAAATTATTACTAGGACTTAAGTCTTGGCCTTTGTTATTACGCTCCGTCCTTTGACATTACCTACATTAATGCTCAAAATTACTAGATACCTATTAAAAGGAGCCCTATGTCTATCCAACAAAATCTGAAAACTCTACTGGGCAGTGCCGGTATTTGGGCAGAAGCCAGGTATCATAAAAAGAAAACCAATGTTTTAGGAGTCTTGAAGGGTGAAGTTTCTGAACTCTCAAGCAAGCATTATGAAGGAGTGGGCCTTCGCGTATTGGTCGGCGGAACCTGGGGATTTGCAAGTACCGGAGATCTTTCCATGGCGTCTCTTCAAAAAACTTTCAAACAGGCGCAGCTCATGGCCCAAGAATTATCCAGTAGAAAGAAAACCAAAATAAAAATCGCTTCTACAAATAATCTAGCTAAGGGCGATTTTTTTATTCCTGGATACGAAGATCTGGAGAAAATGTCCTGGGAGGAAAAATTTGAGCTGGTCAGAAAGACAGAAGAAAAATTACGGCACTCTTCTAAGCAAGTAGAAAGCGCCAGTTGTCAGTATAGTGAAACATTTGAAGAAAAAATGATCATCACCACAGACGGCGCCGATTGCCATATGAAACTTGTGCGGCCAGAGTTCAGGCTGTCTGCATTTGCAGTGGACGGCGCACAGAGAACCCGCGGGTTTGAATCTTTGGGAGTAACAGGTGCTTGGGATTGTCTGTTTAGAAATGCAGATACAGATTCAATGATTGAGAGTGCTTCAAAAAGTGCGGTGAGTTTACTCAAAGCTCCTGTTGCTGGCGGTGGTAAAGCTAAAGTCATTTTATCTCCGGCTATGGTTGGACTCTTAAGTCATGAGGCTATTGGACATACTGTTGAGGCTGATTTTGTTTTAGCCGGAAGCGTTGCCCAAGGGAAACTGGGACAGAGTGTAGCCAGTGGGCTTGTCACAATGTCAGATAGTGGAATCAGTGAATTCACCACCGGCGCAGGTGGAACTCTTCCCGTAGATGACGAGGGCGTTATTTCTAAGCGAGTGGATATTATAAAAGACGGAAAATTGACTGGATACTTACATAACAGAGAATCTGCGGCGCATTTTGGAGTAGAGCCCGGCGGAAATTCAAGAGCGTGGGAATTTTCCGATGAACCACTGATCAGAATGAGAAATACTTTTATTCAACCTGGCACCAGTAAGCTTGAGGACATGATTGCAGGGATTGAGGATGGATATTTTATCGACGGTGCGGAGGGCGGTCAGGCCGATGCCACCGGAGAATTTATGTTTGGCGCTAGTAAAGTCCGTAGAATAAAAAATGGAAAATTAGGAGAAGCGGTTCAAAAAGTAACTGTGGCGGGTCAGGCCTTTGAAGTTTTGAAAACCGTGGATGCGGTCAGTTCAGATTTCAAATGGGATTTGGGCGCAGGACACTGCGGAAAAGGACAGCCTGCAAAAGTTGATGCGGGCGGCCCCTATCTACGATGCGAAATCATGCTGGGGGGTAAGCAGTGAAAAAGGATTTGGAGAGTCTAGGTTTAAAATTAGTGGACGAAGGTGCAAAGCTGGAAAGTGCGCAAGTTGAAGTGTGTATTGATGAGGTAGAAGAATCAAAAATCGTCTATGAACAAACAGATTTCAGTGTATCGAGCAGTAGTCACGTGACCACTTTCGGCGTGAGAGCTTTGGTGAATCAGCGCCTGGGTTTTATTACCACAAATAATTTAAATGAAGAAAATATTGCTACCAATGTAAGAGAGGTTCAAAGCGTAGCGAGGCTCAGTCCGCAAAATCCTCATTATAAATTTTCTGAAAATGCCAAAGGTAAATATGAACTTTTTAATTCTTCATTGTCCGAGATGGCTCCAAAAGAATTACTATCCTATGCCCAATTATTTATCGATGAATGTAGAAAAGATCCCCGTGTCCTGATAGATCGGGCAGAAATTTCTTTGTCTAATTCAGGGCGCTATCTCATAAATAATCTCAACGTAAATCAGTTTGCTAAACAAAGCCTGGTGAACTGGTATGTCATGGGCATGGCCTCTGAAAATGGTGAGGTCACAAGTTTTGATTATGATGGAAACAATGCGGGCAACATAAATGATATAGAGCCCAGGCTTAAAGAAACGGCCCAGCTATTTAGGGAATCTGTATTGGGCAGTCTGGGCGCCGAAGGGTGCAAGAGTTATCAGGGGCCGGTACTGCTTCATCCAGCGGCGGTTGGAGATTTATTGGCTGGAGTCATTGCATTCAACGTCAATGGGCGTGCTCAGCAAGATGGAATGTCAAAATGGAAAGATGTGGTTAACACTCTGGTTGCATCAGAAAAATTAACCATAGTGGAATGCCCCCAGGATAAAACCCGAGCAGCTTCATGGACTCCGTTTGATAGAGAGGGCGTGCCCGCAGTTGATAGACCCGTGGTAAAAGATGGAGTTCTCAAGCTCACGGCACATAATTGTTTTAGCGCCTCTCGAGCTGGGGTTGCGCCGACGGGCCATGCTTCTGGTGGATCTCGGTCCACTCCAGGAATTGGTTTACATACGCTGAGTGTGCAAAAAGGCACAGCGACGATGAAAGATCTTAATTCTGCCTTGGGGAACGGCTTGGTTTTAAAAAGATTTTCAGGCAATGCGGATCCGGTGTCTGGAAGCTTCAGCGGGGTTGCTAAAAACAGTTGGTGGGTTGAAAATGGACAGCGTACAAAATCTATCAAAGAAGTGATGATTTCTGGAAACATGTTTGAGCTCCTAAAAAGTATCAAACTAGTTGGGACAGATGTCATCAGGCAATCGGGAAGTTTTGACTCACCCTACATCTTGGTCGACGGAGTAAGTGTCACCGGGTAAATAATATTCAAGATTGACTTCATTTCCCTCTCTATTAAAATATTTTCAAGTAAAATTATAGGGGGCGCCATTCAATGAAACTATTTTCCTTTCTTATTTGTCTGTTATTCGCATGTCCGAGTTTTGCAACTATTTATCTCGTAGCCTTAGATCCTGCATCTCATTCTGTGGGAATGGTTGCCATTTCCAGTGGGCCAGTGGTTTCATGGTCGCCTCACGCTATGAATGGTGTGAAAGGAATTGGATTTACAGGTTGGAGTGGAGCGGTTTCCAATATTACTCCCTCAATGGACAAAAAAGTTTTTGAGATGATGAAAAGTTCCATGTCTCCCCACGATATTGCAGCCTATGTTGATTCTCAAATTCACGAAAAATATTCTCGGTATGTTTTTGTTTCCACTCAAGGGACGCTGGGATACGTTTTTCCACCCAAAGGGTGTGCTCAACCCGAATGCGGGGTAAAGGTAAGTAGCACCAATCAGTTTTTTATTATGGGCGGTGGACTAGAACACGATGTGGTACCCAATGCTGTAAACATTTATGAAAAAATTCATCAAACGACCACGTTGCCATTTGAATGTAAATTACTTGCAGGAATTCAAACGATTATCAATGTAGGTGGGGAAATTAAAGAGTTCGCTGAAGTAGGAATGGCCATAGATAATCCTGCAAAACCCGCACAACAATGGTATTCCGCGGTTAACGTTCCAGAAAAAACCATGGTAGCAAATATGAATGGTCAACTAAGCATAGCAGGAATTAAATGCCCCGCAATGAGGCAAGTTGAATCTGGAATTAAAAAGCCCAAGAGAGATCCACGGTCTATCGACTTATAGGTGAATTTGATCAAAAGCCTATTTTAGCTAGGGCATTGGCGGCAATAGCGTTTGTTTTACTTGCGCCGCCATTGAAATTGGAAAGTCCTGATTCATACTCACCCTCAACAGCAAGCTTCACCAAGCCAAGATTGATAATGTCATAGCCAACTCCAAGATCAAGCATGGTGTTTAGCGTGGTGACCGTTGTAGTGCAAGTGTACCCAGGATCTCCACTGCAGCTATCAGAAGCTTTCACTCCAAATTTTAATCCACCAAACCCATAAAGAGAAGTTCCAGGAGGAGAAAATTGTATAACAGCGGGAATGTCTAAATAAGCTAGCTTCTGTTTTGCAGCGTAATTAATTCCATTCACTACAGCATTGAAATCTGTATCTGCAGAAGTATAAATCGCGCCAGCTCTAAATAATAAAACATCAGTGAATCCAAACATCAAAAGGAGTCCGACCTGATAACCGGGTGTGGACTTAAACGTCACCGCTCCATCATTGGATGCATTATTCCATCGGTATCCGGCAAGACCGGCGATGTAGAACGCTTGTGCGTTGGTTGTGAAGGTGAGGGCGAATAAAATAACTAG
>JBBQPV010000002.1:0-21422 GCA_038216925.1 Bdellovibrionia bacterium | reverse complement strand
AGGTAGATAATTTTGTTTCTGCTTTATGGGCCGCCGTTATCATAGGGCTTGCCAATGTTATAATTTGGCCAATTCTCATTGTACTTACGCTTCCCATAAATATTTTAACCTTGGGCCTATTTACTTTCGTAGTAAATGGAGCGGTACTAAAAATGTGCGCAGCGCTCCTCCCGGGATTTGAGATCACCTCATGGACTGCTGCTATACTTGGAGCACTCGTGCTGTCTATCATCAGTACCGTACTCCATTATTTCTTTGTTTAAATGACTTGGCAGTGGGCCCCATTTGAAAAATTAAGTAAAGAAGATGTCTACGCGATCTTGGCCTTAAGACAAGATGTCTTTGTGGTGGGCCAAAACTGCGTCTACAAAGACGCAGATGGTTTGGACCAGGCCAGCTGGCATCTCATGGGATGGATTGATGAAAAGGATAAAAAATATCTCGGGGCTTATCTCCGGGTATTGCCACCGGGCCTGAAATATCCGGAACACTGTATTGGAAGGGTTGGCAATTTGCCTGCACTGAGGGGAAAAGGAATAGGAAAAGAGCTCATGACGGTGGGGCTCAAGAAAATAGTGGAACAGTTTGGCCAGGTACCAATAAGAATCTCCGCCCAGCTCTATCTAAAGAGATTCTATGAAGACTTTGGATTTGAGGCCGTTGGAAAAGAGTATCAAGAGGACAATATTCCCCATATTGAAATGATTTATAACGCCCTTCGGCTAGCGCATAATTAGTGAAAATTTGTTTAAATATCACTTTTCAATAAATAATTATTTGAGTACGCTTTTAGGGTAAGGGAACGGAGAACCTGACTTAAAATATGGCTCACACCATCGGATTTAAAAAACCACATCAAATATTAGTTGTCGATGATGACGCCGATATCCGCGAATCTCTTAGAGAACTATTTGAAAGTAAGGACTATGAGGTTATTACCGCCTGTAATGGTAAAGATGCCTTAGGCCTCTTAGTTCACAATAAACCCAGTCTGATTCTTTTGGATTTACGCATGCCCGTGATGGACGGCTGGGAGTTTTGCAAGTCTCAACAATCAGATCCAGCACTTTCAGACATCCCCGTTTTTATATTCTGTGCGGGTCACAAGGCGGAGGCCAGACCGGCAGACGTGGAACCTGTTGGTATGTTAAATAAGCCCATTGATATTAGTGAACTGCTTAATTCCATATCGCCATACCTTCAATAGAATTAGTTGCATCCTCTCAACAAATAAATCACTACCAGTAATCCACCGGGAACACCCAATAACCAGGCTAGAAAATAGGGGGTGGCACCACCATTTATATTTAATTTTTTCATATCATCCTCCAAAAAAAATGCCCCCAAGATTTTCTTGGGGGCTTGTTAAAAATCACCAAATTACATTTTTGATGATTTCTCTTTTGCTCCGTGAGCTAAGTATGCGCTCACGCCTGCAGCAACGAGCTCAGACAAAATTGTTTTCCAATTACCTTTCATGTAAGTAACAAATTGATCCAACTGTCCACCTTGTGACTGTTGACTTTGCATTTGTCCTTGGGGCGCAGGAGAAGATTGACTTCCCATTGCCTGATTTGAAGAGGGTGTTGAACTCTTGTTTGAAGAACTTGATTGGGGTGTGGTAGCCATGGCTATCTCCTTATTTATGCCGACTCTATTACTAAGTAAATCCAGTCAGCGGTTTTTATTACTTGGAAAACGATTTTGCAAATCAAGGGCCAAGAACAAATTTGTGTTGGGAATAATTAAAATTACCTATGGGATTCTTCTTATTAGGAAGGTTTCAGGGAAATTAACTGAATACTATTTCGAGTGCAAACTGCCTCGCCCCCGTCGCATAACGCGACACGTTCACGTAGACTATGCCCACGGTATAGACTTAATCGCCAAAAAACCTTGGCCTCCACTTTGCAAAATAAGGGTTTTGAATAGTTTGAATATGAACTTTAAAAAAAGGAGAGTTTATGAATATCGTAGCATTTTTATTAGTTGGTCTTATCGCTGGTTGGCTTGCAGGTAAAATCGTTGACGGACATGGTTTTGGCACTGTCGGAGATATTATCGTAGGTGTTATCGGAGCGTTCATTGGTGGTCTATTGTCCAATCAAATCATTGGCGAAACCTATGGATTTTGGGGAGCCGTTCTCATGGCAACTCTTGGTTCAGTAGTTTTGCTCTTCATCGCAAAACTTTTAGGACATGGAACAACCAGAACCACATAAGAATTAGTTATTAGAATGTTTAATAGTAGTTCAACAATAAGGAGTATTTAAAATGGAAACATCATACAGCAATACAAATTCAAGTCCCGCATCCAGAAAAAACCTTTCTAACAAAAATCAGTTAGGAACTTTTAAGGATGTATTGAAAAACCCTGAAGCTTTGAAGAGCAGCATTGTTGATGCTGATCGTAACGAACTCCTAGACATGGGAATCGACCAAGCTAAAAAAGTTGGAACATTTTTAAAGTCCAACTGGAAAATCGTGGTTCCTGTTGTTGCAGCTCTGGGCGTAGGTGCATTTGCTATCACTGCCTTAGTTGGTAAAAAAGCTTTAGAAGACTGATCAACTTACTTTGACACAGGAGGGAGAGAAATCTCCCTCCTGTTTTTTTTTGCATGAATTAGAAAAGGGTGGAGCGAGTCACCTTGCTGGGCTGCAGGGTGACTCGCTAGGGTGGGACGGGAGAGGGCAAAGAGAATTCCAAATAGTCGGGCGACTATGGAACTAGGCTAGACTTTTTATTAGACGCCAAACCTACAATAAAACTAGTAATGGAAAGAATGACAAATAAGCCGAGTAATACTTTGCCGGCTTCTAGAGAGAGACCAGCGATGTTGTAAGTTCCAAATAAAATTGAAACTAATGCTAAAACAAAAAACATGAACGCGGCTCGTAACATGATTCCTCCGTTTTACATCTAAATAGTAAAGCAATTGATATGCCGCCGAATTTCCTCTAAGTAGACAGTTCTGAAGAAGATGAATGGATTGCGCGGACCGATGGTCGTAATGTACAACGGCCCCTGAGGCAAAAGGTGACGACTTTAAAATACTGAAGACAAAAACTTCTCAAAAGCTTGCCAAGATTTTTTGTCGGCCTCCGCATTGTACGCCGCCCCCTTGGAGTTGTCGTTTCCCGCTGAAGGTATTGCAAAAGCATGAACAGCACCTTTGTACGCAATAAATTCCATTGGGATTTTGGAATCGGCCATTTCTTTTTTGAATTCATTTACTTCAGCAGGTGGCACAAAAGGATCGTCCGCTCCGTGCATCACTAATACTTTTCCCTTAATATTTTTAGCATCGGAGGGATTTGGGTTGGATAAGCCACCGTGAAAGGTGGCGGTGCCTACCAGTGGTGCGCCACTCCTAGCCAGTTCCAGAGCAGTAGTTCCGCCAAAGCAATATCCCATGACCACGATCTTCTTAGGATCCACGTTCTTCATGGATACCAGATAATCATATGCGGCACGGACACGGGCCCTGAGTAAATTGCGGTTAGCTTTATATTTTCCAGCAAACTGCCCGGCTTCATCAGGATTCTTAGGTCTTATACCTTTTCCATAAATATCTGCAGCAAAAGATACGTACCCTTTTTTAGCTAAATCCTGAGCTTTTTGTTTTTGAAAATCCCCCAGACCCATCCAATCGTGAACAATAATTATTCCCGGTCTCGGAGATTTGGCTTTGGCGTCATCGTAAGCCACAAAACCTTCCATGGAAGTTTCCCCCGCTTTATATACGGGATTTTCAGTTTTAATTTTTCCAAAAGCCATGACGCTTGTTAACGTAACTCCCAAGGCAATAACGGCAAGGTTTTTCATTTTACGCTCCTTAAAATTTCTTTCAGAACTCTTCCCTCTGACAGAGAAGGGGGAATGACTCCCAGGATGAAAGATAGGGTGGGTGCAATATCAACAACCTCGGCTCTTTCAGCATAAGTTCCAGATTTAATCCCAAATCCTGAAAATATCAGAGGGACGGTTCTATCATAGCTATATCCGCTTAAGTGGGTCGCTTGATTTTTTGTTTCATTAATGTAAAAGGGTTTTGTAATTCCGATCACATGTCCGCTACGACCTTTATAATAAGTTTT
This sequence comes from Bdellovibrionia bacterium, assembly GCA_038216925.1. Taxonomy (GTDB): domain Bacteria; phylum Bdellovibrionota; class Bdellovibrionia; order JABDDW01; family JABDDW01; genus JBBQPV01. The sequence goes on along the minus strand of JBBQPV010000002.1, from coordinate 17,324 downwards.
TAATATTTGCCGCTCAAACATGAGAGGAGGTAATTTTTTAGATTCATATTCAGCTCGAGTGAAAACCTGTGCAAACCCGGGATTTTTAATAAGGACAGCTTTCATGTCCCCTTCAACTTTTTCCATATCAGCCTTTAATTCCTGTGCACTGTCTTCATCTACATAAAAATTGAAGTCTACGATATAAGTGATCCACTTTCCAGATTTTGGTTTTCCGTAGTTTTTATTTAGAACTGCGTTCATTTCATCTGCCAGGACGTTTTCATTAATACGTTCACTTTCAATTCCTGCAGCTTGTGAGTAATCAACTTTGGGTGCCACTCCATGATCCCCCGTAAGTATAAATAAAGTATTATTTAAACCACCTGGAACGGATTTTTTTACCGTGGAAACTATTTCCGCTATGGCCTTATCTTCAGCCAAAGTCATGTCTTCAATTTCTTTGGAGTTTGGGCCAAATCGATGTCCCGCATAATCGTGACTGGAAAAACTCACGGCTAAAATGTCGGTCGCGCTTCCTTGGCCTAATTTATAATTTTCCAGGGCAGCTTTGAACGCTTTCACTGTTTTTTCAACACCACATGATTTGGCCCAATCACAGTGAGTGGCATCGCCACTGTGATTAAGAGATTGGACCCATTGAGGGAGCTTCCCATCTTTCAAATAATATTTACTAGAAATCCATCGTCCCGATTCTCCATCATTCCATAGGGCGAGATCCGCTCTATGACCACCCATTAGGACGGCAGCCCTATCTTTGAGGGCCACTGAAATTATTTTTGATTGCATGCCAGCGTTTTTAAGTTCGTCACCCACCGTGGTAGCGATAAGATTCTTTGGTGATACACCGTCATGACTATGGTCCTTATCCAGGTCCAAACCTACTAATTCCATTGTTTTATCACCGACGCAGTACATAGCTCCGTGTGACTTTTGGTCATACCAATCGTTTACAGGTATGCCCATCTGATAAGGATAGGCTCCCGTTAAAACTGTGGCATGCCCAGGACCTGTCATGCACTGGAGAATATCGTACTCGGCAAAGGGAAAGTAGGCGCCGTTTTGAAGGAGTGATTTGAAACCATTAGGACCAAATTTGTTTTGAAATCGCGATAAATAATCTGCTCGGAATTGATCAATGACAATCATGACCACTAGTTTTGGTTTTTGCCCCGGCCAGATTGCGGCTTCGGCTGAAACGAATAAAAAAAGTGAAATTGCAGCGGCTGCAAATAATTTTATCATTGAGCGCAATCAAGTTGTTGATTCCATGAAACGGAATTTTCATGGTGATAGTCACTGGCCAGAATCTCAGATAAAAATTTAACATCCTTCGGAGTGTTAAAAAATATTCCGTATTCTCGATTTTGTTCCAGTGATGTGGTTGAGCCGTTAACCGAGCCCACCCAAGCGGATTTTTTATCAACAACAATGGCTTTAGCGTGAAGGTATCCGGACTTTCCACTGAGCATCATTTGTTTTGTGAATATTCTCACTTTTACACCAGCATCTTGAAATAAATTAAATAAGCTGCAAAGGGGTTTCACTTGAGTTACTTTTACGCTAGAAAATTCTGTGAGGCTTGCCACTTGAACTTCTACTGGAATGCCCCTTCTAGCCACAGCCATAATGGCTTCATTAAGTGTTGGATCTTTGAGATACTGGTTTTCAATTTGTAGAGACGTCTGAGCGGTTCCGATAAATGCCACCAGGGGAGCCATAGAAAACGGGCTCACAGTAATTTTACTAGATATTCCCTCAAGTGTAGCTCTTTTTTGGGCTAAATCATTTTCAAATATATTTTCTAAGCTGGAAATGGCATCTGTCTCAGATGTGACATAACTAAAATCACGGTTACATGCATGGGGAGTTTCCTCTAAATCACAAAGGCTTGATGCATTGAAGTTTCCAGTGCTAATCAGAGCGTAGCGTATTTTGGGGAACTCTTTATCTATGACTACAATTTTGCCGTGTTGGAAACACTGGCCCTTTCCGCGGGATTCTTTTCCGCACAGCAGCTCTTTGTTGAAAGGTATAAACTCTCCGCCTTCGCTCAGGATCCTTTCCTTTACCTGCATTTGTAATTCGCAGTTATGAACAGAATCATTTTGTGCCACTTCTTCTGCGCTGGCGATATGTTTGGAAGTGTGGACGTATTCTGGAAAAAGTTTGCATTTATCTCCACCCACCGGTGCAGGGTCTTTGATTAATCGAATCTTTACTTTACGATCCATAGCGGAATTTAAGAGGTCTAAAAACTTCTTGTCATACATTTCATAAATTTCAATATCTATACTGTGACTTGCGCTATTGAGAATCTTATACAATATTTGCGATTCAGGATTGTCATAAAGTCCTTCGAGTGGAATTTGAGTTTCTGCCGCTACAGCCCTTCTCCCCCCTCGGTCTGGATGAGTTCTTGTTGGGTCACGGGTCTCGGTTGAAGAGTCCTCTAAGTGAGCGCAAGAAAGGGGAATCAAAAGTATGAGTAGGGCTAGAAAGATTTTATTTTGCATAAAAAAAGCCTACCACTCAAGGTAGGCTTTTCAACTTAATTTAAAAACTTATTTAGAATCCAAAAAACTTTGTCCAGGACGGTGCGCCTACACTTGCAAACTGAAGCGCTTTGTATGACTCATAAAGTTCTGTGCCCAATCTGGGATTTGCTTTTGCCACGGCGCTACCAGAAAAGAAATAAAGTGACATTCCGTGGGCGCCCTTTGTTGCAAAGTTATATGCGTCTGCAATCACGGGACTTGAAGCTGGGAAATTATTGTGGAACACAATAGGATCTGCTCCTTCACGCATCACCATGGAGGTGGCTTCTGTGACGGTACGTCCGTCTTGAATTTCATTTCTTGAAACCACATACTGCATTCTTCCACCGCCAGGAGCGGCGGGCATTTCCGCTTGGTAACTTCCATCAACCTGTCTGACTAAGGGTGTATTGATCCAAGCGCCACCTGCCGAGTATCTGCAATGAACGGCTCCGGGAGCGTATCTTACTATATGGTAAACTTTAGTAGAACCGTCTGCGCCGGATCTGATTTCAGCTGAGCGCATGGTTTCTGCGGGATAGCCGTACATCTTTACAAATGTATCTAAGCTTGCGGCCAGTGGGGCAGCCGTTGCAGAAATTTTCTGCGCAGCTTGCATTCCTCCAATGAGATCTCCACCAAAAGCATTTTGTCTGTAAGTAGATTTTAGCTGTGACTGAATATTTGCAGGAGCGCTGAGGTGATTATCTGCCACAACGCTAAATGCGTGGGTAAAGTTTGCCATTTTACTTAAATCTAGGGCCATGTAGTTAATGCCGCCCCCTCCAGATGCGTACCTGAAAGCATATTGATAAACCATGACTTGAGAAAACTCTGCCGCTGTCATGACTGGTTTCTGCACAAGTGGAGCGATAAAAGCGGTGTAGTTTTCTCCCTCACCTGGTTCTAAAAACTGTGAACCTACCATTATTTTTGCGGAATCCTTTAATTCAAATCCAACTTCGATAGTTGACATGAGACATGCATCAAAATTCACGATGTCTATGACAGGACCATTTCCAGAATAGAGTCCTAATCTTGATTGCATGGGAACTAACATTTGGTTTGCAGCTTTAAGTCCCTTAGCTAAATCTGGCATGGTGATAAAATGTCTTGGGTGATCATCATATGAAACTCCCTGCCATCCAGCGCCATGATTCCAAATAATAACGGCATAATGTTTTGCAGGAAAGTTAGTCGCTCCCCAAGTGATAAACTCGGCAAGATGTTTCCAGTCTCCCATATCCGTTTCACCCAATTGTTGAAGAACTTTTGACGTGACTTTTCCTGGTTGGGGATTTGGATTTTGTGTGACGTAGTAACGGGTCGTGGGCATTCCTGAGGGTTCTGGATCTTGCTCCACGATGACGTTGACCTGTGGAGAGGACCCTACTTTTTCCATTTCTGCCATGTTGGCTTGTCCAAAACTCCAAAGGTTATTATCAGAGTTCATGTAAACCAGTATGGTCCATTCTTTTACATCCGCACGGGTTGCGGCCCCAGCAATTGAAAATGCTAAGGTGGATAAAACTGAGACTGCTAAACCATTGATGTATTTTTTCATATTTATTTTTCTCCTGAGAAAATGTTCAAGGCGATCCGAGGGCCTGTCAAGTGATTTATTGGACCTTGGTCCAGGAAAAATAGGAATGACAAAAGAAAATATTTGGCCGGTGCGGGGATTTTATTGTAATATGCCCAAAGTTTTTATTAATAACTGCTTTCTCAGAGTGTTCGTGTTTGCCGTTTCTGGCCACCTCCTGAGTAGCTTCCCGGTCCTTAGGAGGAATCAATGGGTAAAAAATTATACGTAGGTAATCTTGCATTTTCTGTGAATGATGCGACTTTGCTGGAAACATTTTCTCAATTTGGTCAGGTAGAGTCTGCAAAGATAATTACTGATCGTGATTCCGGCCGCAGCAAAGGTTTTGGATTTGTTGAAATGGCTGCTGATGATCAAGCTCAAGAAGCAATTTCCAGAATGAACGGACAAGATTTTGAAGGCCGAGCTATTGTTGTCAGTGAAGCCCGTCCCCAAGCACCTCGTGAGGGTGGTGGCGGCGGCGGTTTTGGTGGCGGACGAGGCGGAGGACGTGGCGGTGGCGGCGGCTTTGGTGGCGGACGCAGCGGTGGCGGCGGTCGCAGTGGCGGCGGCGGCGGCGGCGGAAACCGATAATAATTTAAATGAGACATCATACGCTCCCAGATCTTGGGAGCGTTTTTTTTGCTAAACAAAATATTTCGTGACCAATTCCGGAATTAGCGTTCAACTTAATCAAAGGGTAATGTTTAAAAAAACAATAAATCATCCCTATAAATTTTGGCATTTTTATCCACCATGCTTTTAAAACTTTTTCTGAACTCACGTCCTTAAAAGAAGTTTCAAGAGGGGGGCTCTCGTCAATAGTCTTTTGGGCGGAACGCGCTTGTGATTTCTGACTGGTAAATTTGTCAGAAAGAGTCCGTCCAAACCCTTGTCTTGTTCCCTTAAAATCATAAGTGAACCAAAATCTGGGAATCAAATTTGAACTGACTAATAATTGATGGAGGCCCGGAGGGTCGAAATAATTCACATGATTAAGGAGCATCTCAGAGCTTTGATTTTTTAATCTCCAATTACAAAACAGCGCCCAATAGTCTTCATTTCCATTAGGAACTATAAAATGTAAATATCCTCCGGGAATCAATAAGGCGTTGAGTGTTTCGATAGCCTTCCGAGGGCTGGCCAGATGCTCGATCACGTCTCGAGCAATAATAAAATCAAATTTACCAGCCTTAGAAATATCAATACTCTCTGGACTTCCCTTGAGAGCCTCAAATCCGTGATGCTTTTGTATGTGCTCCAAAACATCATCCACTAAATCCATGCACGTAACGTTTAACTCCGGAAATACAAACTGGATGCCGCGGGAAAAATATCCGTCTCCTGCACCAACCTCTAAAAGACGTTTCGGATTTATTTTAGCCAATTTTAATCTTGTTCCAAAGGAAACGCCTTTTCTAAACGCACGTAAAAATCCCCGCTGAATTGATTTAGGGTCTTCTCCCCTATGTTGCAATCTATAAAAAGCCGTGCAGCCGACGTCCATCATTTCATCGGAAAGCATGGGGTCAAGCTGAGCTAAATTGCATTTTGAACATTGGATCAAATTTGAAGTAGAAAGATTCCAATAATCCACTTTTGCAATGAGATGACCAGTGTTAGCTCCGCAAAATGCACAGTTTTGCACACGAGACACTTGGGGTTGGATCAGAGTCGCGGTATTTTTCAAAAATGACAGAAGCATCTAATCTCCAATAATTTTAACTAGAACCCTTTTTTTTCTTAGCCCGTCAAACTCACCGTAAAAAATTTGTTCCCACGGACCGAAATCTAATTTTCCATTGGTGACAGCCACAACTGTTTCCCGACCCATTATTTGGCGCTTGATGTGGGCGTCGGCATTGTCCTCGCCAGTATCATTATGACGATATTGTTTGATGGGGCCGTGGGGAGCAAGTTTTTCTAACCAAGCCGCAAAATCTTGATGAAGGCCAGATTCATCGTCATTTATGAAAACAGAAGAGGAAATATGCATGGAATTTACTAGGCAAAGTCCTTCTTTAATTCCACTTTCTTTCAAGCAAGAATTTACTTCGGAAGTGATGTTCACAAAATCCAAACGGTTGGGGATTTCAAATACCAGTTCTTTTCTAAATGATTTCATTACAGAGGAATATCTGTCTTCAACCCCGAGGTCAAGGTGGAAGGGTCCGATCAGACCCCAGCCACGCAGAACTCTAAATTTAGTGCTTAACAAATGTTACGATTTCTAAAATAGAATTGGCCTCATCTGTAATGCTCTTTGCCTGAGGAGATTTGAAAGCTCTGTCCGAAGCTTCTTGGGATACCCAATTCATAAAGGCAAATTCCCCATAATGATTGATCTGAACAAAATAACCTTTCAGACCCATTGGACCAAAAACCGCTTTGACGTGGTTCATGTGCTCCACCATTTGCTTTGAGAATTCTGTACTACTTAGTTGAGGGCGTTTCATTCCCGCAAAAGCGTAAGTAAATCCCGTTCTCATTTCTTGTGGTCCGCCAATTACGGTGTACACAATGCCCGGCAGAATAGAGCCACCAAAAGTTTCTATTTTGGAGTCTTTGAATTTTTTGGAAATTAAAGAATCAATTAAACGATTTGCAAATAACTCAGTTGAAGTTGGATTTTGTCCGGTGATCAACTCTCTGTCCACCACAACATTTTCGGTCCAGGGTGTGGCCTCACCCATAATCCCACCAATTTGAGAGAGGGCTGATTGGGGATAAAATTTAACCAAGCCTTTAAATAAGCTTTGCTCCGCAGTTTTTTCTTCGGTAGTTGAAAACACAGTCATTCGATAACCCTGGTAGATCCAAGGCTGATTTTTAACATAGGTGGATAATAGCGCCACTGGCCCGTGACAAATTAAAGCTGTGGGCTTTTTTGAGTTGTGAAAGTGTCTAAGAATGCGAGCCATCTCTACATCTTTAAGCAAGTCTTCCATGGGAGCGTGGCCCCCAGGAACAAAGACCGCATCATATGTCTGAAGCTCGTTTTCTTGTAATGTCTGAAGCTTTCGGGGATGGAGCATCTTTTGTTGTGAAGACACCACAGATTTTGCTAATGCGTACTCTTGAGGATTTTTGAAGTATTTTAGATTATCGCTACCTTTATCCAGGGAAGGGGTGTTTCCATTGGGATTGGCATAAGTGACGTCAAATCCCATCTTCAGAAGCTTGATAAGCGGGATAGCCAGTTCGGAAAGATAATAACCAGTGGGATGCAATTTGCCGTCCTTCAAAGTTAGATGATCTGAACTTGAAAGGACTATGAGGACTTTGCCCACAGGCATCTGTGCGTTGGCAGAGAATTGAATTAAAACTATAACTAAAAATATTAATATAAATTTCATAATTATCTCCTTGGTGGTTAATGGACGCACTATTTCGCAGAAGCATGTATTTGTAAAATTATGTGTTTTTAGGATGATCATTATGATATGTGATGGATCTTATGATGCTATTCGATCAGATTGATGCAAGATTATTTAAAGCTTTCCTCCACGCGGCTTCCGAAAAGAGCTTCACTATTGGCGCAATCAAAGCGGGAATGACTCAGTCTGGAATGAGCCAGCAAATTGCTAGACTTGAGGAACAACTGGGGATAAATGTTTTTGAAAGAGTGAATAAAAAAATACTTCTCACCGATGCGGGCGAACAACTCAGAAAATTTATAGAAAATTACAACGATACTCTAGATAACCTGATGGAAGAGGTGACTCAGAGTAAACAGACTCTTCGTGGTTCCGTTCGGTACGCCATGCCCGGAAGTTGCCTTAAAACACCCCACTTTCCAAAGCTCCTTGAAATGACAAAAGAACAAAAAGATTTACGGTTGGACGTGAGGTTGGCTGCTAACGAACAAATTTTTGATTGGCTCATGGAAGGTTCTATAGACTTTGGGTTTGTAACCAAAAAGAGTTTAAATCCGGCCATCAACTTTGATTTGTTTGCGGAAGAAGAATACGTTTTGGTTTCAAAGGATAAAAAAGATTTAGAATTAAACGCTGAGAACATTTCACGAGCTAAATTTATCAATTATCCAGGTTTTGGCACTTTATTTGACATTTGGAAGAGGCATTTTTTCCCTCGTAAAGAATTTCTCAATGAGTTCACCATCTCAAGTGCAGGAACAATCAGCAATTTTGATGGCGCCATGATCATGGCTACCCACGGGGTAGGGGCTACGATTGTTCCTCGCCACTGCGTGCATGACCTGTTAGAGAAAAAGGAACTTCATGAATTTAAATCCAAAGATAAGGCTAATCCCAAAGGAAAAATCTATCTTATCACTAGAAACCAATATGATCGGCCTCGTAGGGTGCAAATGATTATTGATTGTTTTTGGAAAATGAAGAGTTAATTCGCCAAATCCTACATAGATACGTAGTTGCAGCTAGAAGTGACGCTGAAGGGCACTGTTTTCTGCCAGGTTTCAATAACTTACATCTGAGCCGGGTACAGAGATTGCTGTACCATGACCTTATATGAAAAACCTGGTTTTTGTGGTCCTTTTGGTCTCATCTTCGGTGGGCCTTTGTAATTCTTGTCCTGCGCGAGTTCAGGCAGCGCTTACTGCACTTTCTAAAAATAAATCCATAAATCAAGAAATACGTGAGGCTGTTAAAATCCTGAAAGGCATCGAACCTATTACCATCAATGAAACGGCCATGGACATTGTTGTTCAGGCCTCCGCAATAGTGAATCTTCGAAATTTGGAAAAGAGTTTGGGTTGGAATCGGGAAAAGTTAAAAGAGTATGAAATGCTCGATGCAGAATCCATGGCGCGCTTAGAAAAGCGTCTCACTTCTGGAGCCGGGGCAGCGGCTTCAATCACCGAAAATTTGAAGTTGGGCTTGGCGTTATTTATTGTCAGTCAGCAGTTTAGGGGACAGGCCATCGCTCAAGTTGCGCAAAAAAGCTTAGACTCCCTGAATGTAGCGGAAGGTGTCCACGCATTTACTGATGAAGAACTTCCACTTTATATCTTGGGTTGGGCTCTGGGCCATTCGAATTTTGATTTCATTTCTGCTATCGCTGATAGAGTTTTAACGGAGCCTGGAGAGGTGTTCGTTGGAAGTCGTTTTGCTGGTTTGGTGGAACAAGCATTTGTAAACGATAATTTATTAAATGGAACTCGACTTTCTTCCACTGCGGCTCGAGCATTAGTTTCATTTGGGAAACTTGATGAAAACGGAAGAGGAATAATTTCCAGAACTATTCTAGGGTCGCCGGTAGTATTAGCCAAACTTAAATACGCGTACAGAGTACTCAATAAATCACGCATCGATCATCCAAGATAAGGTGTCCTAGTGAATACGCTTTTCCTTTATTCTCTTGTGGTTCTAATTTGGGGTTCTACTTGGTTTGTGATCACCTATCAACTTCATGCCGCAGCTCCAGAAGTTTCTGTGTTCATCCGATTTTTCATTGCCTCCGTTGTCGGTTTTCTCATTTGCATTTTAAAAAAGAAAAACCTGAAATTTTCAATGGCAGACCATAGATGGTTTTTACTTCAGGGTCTCTTTATGTTTTGTCTGAATTATATTCTTACGTATTATTCTGAAACATTTGTGAGTTCGGGTCTCATTGCTGTTACTTTTACTCTGGTCCTATACTTCAACATGATTGGAATGGGTCTCTTGTATCACTACAAGATTGATCGACCTGTCATATGGGGTTCAGTCCTGGGTGCATTCGGAATCTTTTGTTTATTTTATCGAGAATTTGGATCCTTTGAAACTCACGGAAGAAGTTTAACTGGGCTAGCAGTTGGAATTACCGCTTCTTTTTTTGCCTCTATGGGAAATCTTGTAGCCATTAAGGTGAGAAAAAAGAATCACGGCGTTTTAGAGTGTAATTCATGGAGCATGCTTTATGGTTCTCTTCTCACAGCTTTGATCGCCCTGATTTCTGGAAAGAGCTTTCATGTTGCTGTAACTCCTTCCTACATTTTTTCCTTATTATATTTAGCGGTGTTTGGATCAATAATCGCATTCTTTGCTTACATCACACTCCTTGGACGTATCGGAGCAGACCGCGCTTCTTATTCTGGAATTGTTACTCCAGTGATAGCCCTCCTACTTTCCACTTTCTTTGAAGGATTTCATTGGGAGTTCCTTACATTTTTAGGGGTGTTTTTAAGTCTCCTTGGAAATTTCCTTGTCCTCCGTAAAAGACGAGAAATCTGATAAAACTATTGACGGCCTTCTGGCCGGTTGACAGTGGCGCACTACCTATTCTCGTAGGTTGATTTTTAGTCGGCTCGGCCTTTGCTCCTTAATGGGGTGGGGGTATCATCATGTTTAAGATCATTGTGGCCAGTGCTATATTATCTTTAGGTCTATTAGCCTGTAAGGGTGCGGACGTGCCTATTGCGCAGAGTAGCCAAAGCGCTGGCATACAAAGCGGGTCTACAGTGTCCTCAGGGTTTAAGGGATTAGCTAATATTGGCCCAACTTGTGGCGGAGCTATTAAAATGGACGGGTTAGGAAATTGCACAATGCCCTATGCGGGGAAATTTGATGTTCAATCCTGTTCGGACAACACGTTCTCCCAATGTTCTGCACTTCAAAGTTTTGATAGTGATGATCAAGGAAATTTTAAAGTGGATTTAGCTGGGGGATTTTACCTCGTCAGCCTGCATATAAATTCCGCCGTAAGTGGTGCTTTTAACTTTCCAAAAATGACTCATGTTCAAGTGGTTGTAGCATACGGGGCTTATACAGATGTCACTTTAAATATAGACAGCGGAATTCGCATCCCCATTATTTGTCCAATGATTGAATGTGCTGCGCCACCAAGTGGCTGTGGCTACGTCGCACCTGTTGCTATAAATAATCAAGGTTGCGCCATATCTTGCGGCACCCTTCAATGCGCTACGGAAATTTAAATCATCGGGTTACGATTTTTCCGTGATCAATAATACGTTTTAGACGGTCCTTCGGGTATTCGGTCCATTGAAGAGTCTTTTTCCAAGTAGCAATGGAGCTGACTGTATTATTAAACTTTAAATTTAACGTTCCGTTTAATGGAAGTTTTTGAACATCCAAAGCGTCATATTTAGCAGATCTAAAAATAATTTTTTTTCCGTCTGAGGGTTTTAATAAAAGCGTGCCGTTAAGGTCATTCACTATATCTATAATATTTTTAGAACCAAACCGTATAGTCCAAATGTCACCTCTATTTCGGAAAATTTTCAAATTTGACTGAAGAAACTTGTCGAATTCATCTGTTTTCCAGTAAATTTCATCGGAATTTGTTTCCGTTCGTCGTTCTCGAAATATTCCGGGTAAACTGAAGTGTAGGATGCCCACATTACTGCTGAGGAGACGCGGTGGCTCAAGGGGGAAACTGGTTTTTAATCCATTTGTCTCCCGAATGAGTTGAAGCCCTCCTGATTTAATAAATTCACTTTCTTTCAGAGGAAAAAACACAGAATCGGAAAAACTGCCGAACTGATTACTTACTCCAATTAAAGCAGAAATATTTCCGTCGTTAAAGTCAACGAGTTTATCGGGATCGTCAGTAGTTTTAAAATTATCAGCGTAGACCAGGTCTCCCGCTTTTTGATTATCCATATAGACACTTCCGTTTCTAAAATTATCCAAATTGGTTAGCCTTGCAGTATTAGCGACGGGCGTGGCGGCCTTAAATTCAAACAAGAGTTGCTGTATCTTTTCTCTTCCGGTGAGCATGTCGTAATAGGCTTCGGCCAAATTCTGGTAACCAGCGGCAGAGGGATGGGCCTTACGCCAAAATGGAAAGCGGAATTGTGGCGAGTATGACTGGGACACGCTTGCGCCCTGAAGCTCGCTCGTGAAACCGACTACACGAGGGTCTATGTTCAGTGTGACTACTTGCCCATAGGTATGAAGGAGAGTCTCGTACATTTTTTTTTCTATGAGATTTTGTTCGTCCACGTCATCTAACTGAGTGTAATAAAACGGATTGTCCAACGGCTTTTCTTTTTTACTTATAAAGTGAACAAAGTAAGGGCGAGTACGGTCATACCTTAAGTATTTAAACCCAGATAAAAAGCCAAAAAATCTATCGAAACGATCAACGAGATTTAGTCCCCATGGAGCATCAATAAATTTTAGGTTATTCTCTTCCAAATAATATCGGCCATGAATAGCTGCGGGATAACTTTCTTGTCCAGACCATAGCGTGTTATCCCGTTCAATTTGAAAGCACACTGGTCCAATAATGATGAAATCAAGTTGGAACGTCTTCGCGAATTCATCCCAGAGTTTAAATTCTTGATGAAATCCAAAACCGCTTCCGCCAAAATTCAATACTTCCACATTGGGAGAACCCCGAGTCCGAAATAAGCCCTCAAGTTGGGAGGGGAAGTCCAAACCTACACTCACTTCGTCTCCAAAAGTCCAAGAATCGCCAAACGCACCTATTCTGATGACTCCCGGGGATTTACGCTGCATGTATTTAAGTGGGGCACTTCGGCGGTCAGTGCCATACCAGCCGAGAGAATTGTACAGAGAGAGTGGAATCCCAGATTTAGCAGATTCGGGAACCAAATCTATTGATTGTCTGACAACCTCCTCTCGCAGTCGCTTTACAAGTAATCTTTCGTAGCCAATAGTTGCAGAGCCGATGAGCACTACGGTAATAAAAGCGATATCGAAAATCTGGACGAAGAGTCTAAACATGTTAAAAATTATACTGATTTGAGGAAGTTATTGCGCTTACAATTTTGATGAAGAGGTAAAATGCTGGGTGAATATTGGGAGTTTATTAAAACTCGAAAAAAATATTGGCTTATTCCAATCCTGATTACGGCATTTTTCCTTGGGGCAGTGATTATCTACACCAGTGGGACTGTCGTTGCGCCGTTTATATATACACTGTTTTAGCGTGCCTTTTTTTGACTCAATGTTCTACACAGTGAGCGGGATAATCACGTTGGGCTGATTTTTTGTTTCTGTGCATAAGTTAGACAGCATGGGCCTTCTCAAAATCGATTGAAGTGTGTTGCCAACGGAATAGACGGCACAAGTTATGCTCTTTAGCACGACTGAAACAGACCGTTATTTAACTGGAGCAATCAATGAAGCAACTTTTCTTATCACTCAGTTTCTTATTAGCCGCACAGGCTGGAAGGGCAAGCGCTGATCTTTGCCCAGCTCTAGTCCTTAAAAGCCTGTCTTCAAGTCAGGTTGGTCATAGTATCGACTGGACAAAAAATAACAAGCTCACGCTGATTTTGCGAAATGATAGAAATTTTGCAGACGGTGCTCTTTCAAAATATTGGAACAAAAGAATCCGAGCTGCATTCAAGACTTTAGAAATTACTCCTGAAGAGGAATCTACTTTTTTAGATGCATTAGTTGCGAATTATCAAGCTCGTCGATACGACACTTACTCTACAAAAGAGCCAGTTGAACAAATCAGGGCAATCATTCTCTCCCTCGCACAAAAGCAGCCGTCTAGTCTTTTTGAGAAATTTACCAATCGCCATGAGCGGACTTACACAGATGCCGATCGCAAAAATACGTTGCAACTCCTACGAGATCAATTGGCTGAATATAAAAGCGTTGACGACCTTCGCCCACAAATTGAAGCGGCCTATATTGAACATCTAAAGTGGTTAGTTGAAGAAAAAATTGATAAAGGCCAATATCTTTCTGCCAACTTCATGGGTGTTCCATGGGTCAATATGAATGCAATGGAGCTAAGTTATGATAGAGATAATTCGGCATTTACAATCGTCCCGCCATCTTCAGAGTTGACGATTCAACCGACGACTTATTTGTTTGAAAAAGATCCCAATTCCTCAGATTACAAAGGCGATCGTCATTTGCAAAACGCTGTTGGCGCCTACATGCACGCTCAAAAATATGCGGTGCGGGCTAGAGAACTTACGTTCACTTACGAAGAACTTGCAAACAGAATTGCAAATTTACAAAGAAATCTTGATCGGGGGTTTTTGTCAGAAAGAGAAAGGACAAGTAGAAAAGAAGAAATAGAATTTCTAAAAACTCGAGTAAAAGGTATGACGGAAAGTGAAAAGGTAGAGGCACTTGGGTTAATAGATTTAGAGCTTAGTCAAAAGGCTAAGCCTTTACGAGATCTTTTGGTTGCTATGCAAAGCCCGGCCTACGTTCGAACCCTTCAAGTTCACTCCGGTGGACGAAGTGAGTTCACTCTTGATACTTGGGACAATGTTGACGTTGTCAAAATTTGGATCAAGGACGAATTTGTTATGCGTGGGGTTGTAAAAAAGGGGCTCTTGAAACAATTTGAAATCGCTAAGAGAATTTTGGATCGTCAAATTTAATTTGGCTAGTGCCCATTAGCGTCACCGTCACTCGCTCATAAGTCAATAAAGGCATTCTTGGCCGGCAGGGGGATTGCAAATATTCCCTTAGTGGAACCTTCTAAATTTTTAAAACCTTTAATGATATCGATCGCGTTGTTGGTTGCTGGCAACGCAGCGGCCGACTGCGATAATGCGTTAAAGAAGTTTCGTACAAACCACTTAGACGGCCACTCACTGTGCGAGATTCAAAATCGATATAAAACATCCAAGGAAAAATTAAAACAAGCTGGAGTTAAAAATCCGGAACGTATAGGAAATATTTTTGCCACCCGATTTATAAATAAGAGAGATTGGATCACTCATTTGAGCTCCTCGGGCGATTCTGAGTTTGCCGCCTGGCGAGTTTATCAGCCTGCACCCACAACTTGGGGCAACTGGGCCCAAGCTGCTGAAATGGTGTTGAGCGGTCAAACGAAGAATATTTTTAAAAATGGATCTGTCGTCGATATCAATAATTGGATTCTCACCCTACATAAAATTGAAATGAATTCTCTACTACCGGTAGAACGTGTTGGAGTATTCCGCACGGACGTTGCTGAGATTATTCCTCTGCATTTCATTGATAATGCCTACACGGCAGCAGATATTATGAGTATCCGTCGCAACTCTTTCGTTTCCCCAAAAACTGGTGAAAAATTAATGAACTTTGCTCTTAGAGTTTGTGAAGATCTTGATACGTCTGCCGGGGGATTTTACTTTCAAATGGGATCTCATGGGCCGATGAAGGCATGTGGTGATTTAACATTGGCTCACCATGAAGAAGTTTTGGCGCAAATGAATCTTTGGAGTGCTTACGTTAAAGAAGGATTGCAGACTTTAGAGAAGAGTCCAGGGCGACTAGATATCATTGAATTGGCGGCTATGGCTCAGCAGTGGTTCACTGCCATTCATGGGTTTATAGACGGCAACGGCCGAACTAGCCGCCTGGTTATGGATTTTATATTTAATCAATATGGCCTTCCAGCTCCTATACTTGACGATATGGAACAGGACTTTTTTCAATCTCCTCACGGTTGGGCTGACCAAGTTGGACGGGGACTTTTAAATTCGGTTACTGCCCTTGAGGCTTGTGTAAAAAATAAATCGATAAACGGTTGTACAGAGGTGTCTGCTTTCCCACCTTTAGGGGAATGAGAGAAGTTATGGCGAAATTATTTTTGTTTCTCATTCATTTGTTTGTAGTTTGTCAGGCTTCGGCGCTTGTGCGGGGGGCTTCAAATCTCCCTTTGTCAGAAATCGAAAGGGCACAGGCTAATAAAATTCGCACAGTCCTTTCTCATTACATCTATACCCTTGAACGCCCGGTGACGACTTTTCATTACCAGTCCAATTGGGGTCAGACTGGTGGTGGCCCCACAGATCTAAATACATTTATTAATTCTTCACAGAATTGGGGTTCTGGTTTTTTTGATCTAAATATGATTGGGGGCGATGGAGTGGGGCCAGGTCATTACGTGGCTACTGACCTTACAGGCAGTCGATCCTTCGGCCACGATCATCCGGAAGTATACGTGACGGTTATAAAACCAACGGCAAAAATAATTGATGGGAGACGGACTATCGGCAACCGAATTGCCGTCTTAAAGAGTGTGCAGCGAGCTTTGCGATGTGAGACGATTTCTTATGCCCACGGTCATCCCGAGCAATCGGAGTCAGCTCCTTCGGAAGGCTCGTTGGAGACATGGTTAGCGTATTTTCGTAAGTCACCGACGACGTCATGTCGTAAAGTTTTTATTCAGGCAGTAGCTGAGCTTGATATTTCAGCTATACTCTACTCGTACTCTTCAGCCAATGAATTTGCCAATTGTCGTCATAGTCGCGGTGAGGCTTTGTCAATTATTTCCTCCGACGCCTTTGATCTGAATCAGGTGGCTTATTTTTCAGATGTTAAGTCTTTTGATCCCAATCAAATTGGTGGATTTCTTAAAGGTCTCTACAATGAAGGAATGCAGGATTATAGCCTCCGAGGAAGTTGGTCTGACTCAATGGAAAAAATTCCAGCGAGCTTGGGCAATATGAGTTTTAAGACAAGAGATTACGAGAATTGGAAAGCCAGTTTCATTTATAAGTGCGGTTCTCAGTGGAAAAATGAAAGTGGTGATTTTCCTTTCGGAGATACTGTTTATAAACTCAAGGATAAGGAAATTTCTTTTCTAAAATATAAATTGACCCGTGCCTTCTACAAAAAAATGCAAAATCATTACTTCTCTATTAACCTCATGCGCGGATATCTAAAAATAACAGCGGGTTTAGCCGGAGTAACTCCTGACGTATGGACGGCAGCTTATAAAAGATTTAATGACTATAGTAATAGTGATAATACAAAAAGGCTGAGAGAGACGGCAAAGACATTAGGGGAAGAGTTCACTGGTAAAAATATGACTTACGGTGGAACATATTTGAATTTAATTGAACAATTTCAAAAAGCTCCAAATTCCACCTTTCAGGGTCTCGCCAAAATGGGGATAGGACCTCGTCTGGGATTTATGGTCATGAATGACACCCTACAGTCACTAGGCGCTGCACCGCTTGTGACCAGAGAGTTGCTCTCAGATAACGTTGATGATTATTCAACGCTTGCGACGAGAAATAAGGCCGCATATGTTTCTTATTTACGTGGATGCTTGAATGTTTATTTGGATGAAAAGGTGACTGCAGATCAGATTATGTCCGGCCCCTGCGGATTGGTCAAAATCGAATAATGGAGCATTTTCTCAAATGGTGCACCTTAGAGTCCACAAGCCCTGGAGTTGTGCTCCAGTTCTCACGAGAAGTTCGGGAGATTTTTCCGAAGATTCTCAATGGGTTAGCTAGTGGCTCTGAAAATGCGATGGGTGCAGCCTATCAGAATATTTGAGCCAAA
>JBBQPV010000001.1:0-22338 GCA_038216925.1 Bdellovibrionia bacterium | reverse complement strand
CTCTGCCCACCGCACCCCACAACTTATCGCGAAAAGTGTTGATGAATGGGAGAAGCGCGGCGTGAAAGTTATTATTGCTGGAGCCGGGGGCGCTGCTCATTTGCCCGGCATGATAGCCTCGTTTTCTATTTTACCGGTCATTGGAGTACCAGTAAAAAGTAAAACCATGGATGGATTGGATTCACTCTTGTCTATCGTTCAGATGCCCCCAGGCGTGCCAGTTGCTACGGTGGGAGTAAATAGTGCCCAGAATGCAGCTCTCCTAGCCGTTAAGATTTTGGCCACCGGTCAGGGCCCAGTGGCTGTAAGAGCTGTGGCTGGATTGAAAAAACATAAAAAGAAATTGTACAAAGACGTTTTGAAAATGAGAGCCACCGTGAAGCGACTAGCCCGGAAAAGTCGGCCGTGATTTTAGATGGCCGTAAACGGGAAAGCATGGTTAGAGCCGTTGAAACAATTCTTAGCGGTGGAATTGTTGGATTTCCTACAGAAACTGTTTATGGGCTTGGAGCCGATGCCTTCAACGATGAGGCTGTAAAAAAAATATTTAAACTTAAAAATAGGCCTTTAGCAGATCCACTTATTTTACACATTGCGGATCATAAGCAACTTTACGAGGTAGCCTCTGAGGTTTCTGAGCTGGCGCTGAAACTCATAGGAAAATTTTGGCCTGGACCGCTGACTCTCATTTTTAAAAAAAAATCTAAAGTATCCCCACTCCTTACTGCGGGTTTAGAAACCGTAGCTGTACGCATGCCTCGTAATATAATTGCAACGTCACTCATAAAAAACACCGGGACCATCATTGCTGCACCCAGCGCTAACAAGTTTCAAAGTATTAGTCCTACTACAGCCCAAGCCGTTGATTCTGAATTTGGAAGCGATTTGGAAATCATATTAGATGGTGGTCCTTGTCTTGTTGGTTTGGAATCTACAATTATAAGTGTGGTGAAAGAACCTAAAATTTTAAGACTTGGTGGCCTATCGATTGAAGAAATAGAGAAAGTTCTTGGTATTAAATTGTCTGTTGAGAGGAAATCAGGAGATCTCGCCAAAGGTCTGGAAGCCCCTGGAATGATGGAGTTTCATTATGCACCTAAGAAGCCCCTCACTCTTATAAAAGAAAGTGTTTTAGAATCTGAGTTCACCCCTGCTTATTTTACTTCTAAAGCGGTGATTTGCTTTTCGGAAATTCAAGAGGCACAATTACTGAAAAGGGGAGCAACGGACATTCATGTCCTCTCAAAATCTGGAAACATGCAAGAAGCAGCTCGCAATTATTTTGAAACTCTTAGAAAAATTGATCATTCTGATTTAAAGGGAATCATTTGTATTGAAGTCCCAGAAGAATTTTTGGGTCGAGCTCTCAATGACAGACTGAGAAGAGCGCAACACAGATGATTATCAATGACATGTACTCAGAAATGATTAAAGCCATTGAGACATCGTCAGATAAAAGCATTATTAAAATTCTAAATTCAAACCCGGCATTGAAACCGCTGTTTAATATGGCCAGCGAGTGGGGAATTGATTTAGGAAATGTGGAAAAATGGATGAAGAGTCCGGAATATAAATCTCACCAAGCCATGGCAGAAGCGTTCATAAAAAAGGTTCCAGAAGTTTTACATAAAATAGAAGAAAAATTCGGGGAAAAACTAATTGGTGAAGTTCGACTTTGTCCTAGCCTCATGCAATTTGATGGATTTGCACGCTATGACAGTGGTTCCCACACGGTTTGGTTTGGAGTTGATCATCCTGATGCTGATGAAGACTATCTTAAGGTTCTCATGGCCCACGAACTCTCCCATGTATACAGAGATCATCGTCCTGAGGTTTGGGCTTTTTTAGGAAAGCCTTTAGAAAAAATCACAAGAGCTGAATATTTAGAAAACATGTCCGCGGCCGAGCATCTAGCCAGTGAAGGATTAGCAACGCTTTTTTCCCAGGCAGTCTTTCCAGAAGTTCCACTGCACGTGCATCATTATTATTTTTCAGAGGAAATGAAGTGGTGTTTGGAAAACTCAAAATTAATTGAAAAAGCTATTTTTAGTTGTTTAAAAAGTGACCAGAATGTTTGGAAATTTTATGAAGACGATATTGTTGCGCCCAATAGTCCCTCTCGAGTTCAGTACTTTTGGGGCGCCCTACGTATACGAGAGTGGCTAGAAAGTAGTGCCGGGTTTGAGCGCGCCTTAATTGAAGCCCACGGGCTGCCCGCACATGCGTTTAAATGTTTTGAAGCTAAATAGAGGAATCGAGTCTTATATGAGGAAGTTATTTTTCATTTATTTAATATGTTTTAGCGCACCGGTGTTTGCAGAGAACATTATTACCGGCATCGGCCACACATTTGTAGACGCTTTTGATAAAAAAGGATTGACCATACTTGCCGTTGGGACTGGAGCGACACTTCTCGCATTTAGTCAAGATCAACAAATGCATGACAACTGGGTGAATAACCAGCGCATGAGTAAAGACCTGTCTTCGGTGGGAAATTTTTGGGGGAGTGGAGTTCCAGAAATTGCCATTGCCGCTGGGCAATTGATTTGGGATGAGCCCAATGGGTTTGCTGCAACGGAAAGTTTGATTGCGTCTACACTGGTGACCTACGGGTTAAAATATTCTAGTCAGCGAGCAAGACCAGACAGCGATACTCGTACATCATTCCCCTCTGGCCACACTCAAATTTCTTTTTGCTCCGCTACTAACTTAGCTATCAGTTACGGTTTTTGGGCCGCTATCCCTGCTTACGGAATGGCTGTGATGACGGGATTAAGTAGGCTTGCAGATGACGCTCATTGGTTCAGTGATATTGTAGCAGGTGCAGCTATCGGTACACTATTTGGGCGCGCTGCTTTTAGACATAATATGTATGTGATGCCCGTGTCTTATGGCCCCGGCGATAGGGGTTACGGTCTAGAATTGACCTACTACTATTAAAAAAAAAGCCCCTTTGCAGGGGCTTTTCAATTGCTTTTTAGTTTAGTAAATCTTTTATTTACTTAAAGTTAAAATCACGTCCACTCGGCGATTCTGAGCGCGGCCTTCTTTGCTTTTATTAGAAGCAAGGGGCTTACTGAATCCATAACCTTCAGACTTAATTTTACCTTGTTCAACGGCGTTCTCTGAAACCAGGTACTTAGCAACTGCATCTGCTCTAGCAGCGGAAAGTTTCTGGTTAGCTTCTTTTGAACCAACGGCGTCCGTATGACCTTCAACTACAACGTTTTCTGTTCTGACTTCAGTCATAACGTTTTTAACCTTTGAAAGAAGAGGAAAAGAATCTCCTGATAATTCAGCTCGGCCAGATTTAAAATTCAACCCTTTCAAGCGGATCAGTAAATTATCACCTTGGCGATAAACATCTGCTTGCTCAGGGTCAAATTCTTTACGTGCTTTTTCAAAAGAATCGTTAAACTGCTTATCTTTTTCTAACTTATCATTGGTACCAGCTACTACGGCTAGTTGCTGATCTTTTTGATTTAACTCTGTGTCTCTCAGTTTAACTTCACCGGTGGCTGTGTTTAGAGCGCTGTCTCTTTGGTTAAGTTGAGTCTTTTTAGCATCCATTTCCATAGCAATTTGCTCTGGACTTTCACCTTTTGCTTGTCTTGCAAGTTGAGTTAATTCAAGGGCGTGACGAGCTTCATCTGTAGCGTCCTTAGTCACTTGATCTAGAAGTGCGACGTTATGACGATCAGTAGTGATTGTGTCTTCTACTTTCTTTATTTTCATTTCAGCCGCGGTTAAACTTTTTGGAGTTAAACGTTCAGCTCCCTGTTTACGGGCTTGACTGATTAGTGTGCGGGCTTCAGCAAGACGTGTGCGATTGATTGCAGCAACTTCAATACTTAAGTAGCTGTTTTTCATCTCTTCACGGTCGGCTTGATCAATTTTGTTTTTTCCGTCTTCAACATTTTCTGTGTAATCACGTAATTTTGAATCCGTTGCAGCCAATTCTTCTTTTTGTTGAACCATTGCTCCACCTAAAACGGCATCATGACGAGCCTTCACAACCTCAGGAATGGTCTGTTGAACTCCAGTCATATTCTTATTTGTTTCATTAAGGTAAGCTCGGCTAATTGCAATT
Source organism: Bdellovibrionia bacterium (assembly GCA_038216925.1). Lineage (GTDB taxonomy): Bacteria > Bdellovibrionota > Bdellovibrionia > JABDDW01 > JABDDW01 > JBBQPV01. The sequence goes on along the minus strand of JBBQPV010000001.1, from coordinate 18,248 downwards.
TGCTTAAGCACATCTTTATTTTCTTTACCTTTATTTTGATATTGCTTTGCATCTCCAAAAGCATCGCCAGCTTTGCGGTACATTTTTGGTGATAATACTGCAGCCTGGTTGTCTGCGGCTGTGTGCAAATCTGCATCTAGTTTTTGAATTTCTTCGACTGGGTTTGCAGTGGCGGGATAATCGGCCACCGGCGGTGTGTGGCTGCAAGCGGCTAAGCCGAATGCGAAAGCCGCAGTCATTGCGAATTTCATGTTATTGGAAATCATGGGTTTCTCCTTTTAAGTTTTAAAAGAGGCGGCGCCCCTTCTCATTTGATTACTGACCTTAAACTTTCTGCACAAAAAAGAAAACAAAAATCTACATAAACAGCCGGAATTACTTACATAATCTAAAATCGATTAGTTGATTTTGGCGGACCACAAAAGATGCAAACTTCACTGATTTGTGGGGAAAAGCCACGAGGAGTGTGGCAGCATTTTAAATATGCAAACTACTGTGGGGAAGAACACATCTGTTGGTAACATTTTTCTAGGGATGACTGGGCTCATACTATTGTTGGGTTCGATCTACGCTTACCTTGAGAAATCAAATATGATGCTCGCCGGGATTTGTTTTTTAGCGGCTGTGATTATTCCCTTAGCATTTTGGTCTAATCACCTATCATCGGTGCCGGTAATAACCATCAACGATGAAGGAATTTGTGACCTAAGACTTGGAGTAGGCACAATCCGGTGGGAGGATATTGAATCTGCCCAAGTGGAAGCCAATTACGGAAATAGATATATTTGTTTGAGAGTGAGATCAGCGGATAGGTATATTTCAAACCTCCCAGATCAAAAGAGAAAAAAGGTCGAAGATTCTAGAAGTCTGGGTTTTACACTATTCAATGTTGACGTACAGGGCTTGAGAATTAGTCTCCTTGATTTATTAAAACACATTGAGAAAAAAATAAATTAATATTTAGGGCAGACCTGGGAATAAGGTTCCAGTCCCCACCGCTGTAGGATTGTAGCATTGGGATCGGAAATGATTTTGTCCTGAGAAACAATATTCCAAACTTCTGAGAGTTTAAGAATAGGTTTGTAGGGTGATGATGTTTCTACTTTGCATTCGGCATCGGAATTGTAAAAATCCATAGTGAATCCCTGACGAGGATTTTGAGGCGAGAGTTCCGAGTTTAACGTTTCATTTTCTGACGGGTTTAAATTGGGTAGACCGTTTTTCCTTCTAGATATGGGCAGATTTTCTTGAGAAAAAACCGAACTCATTCTTTGTTTTAAAAGAGGGGAGAGATCACTGAGATCAGCCATGTCATTTATTCTTTTTACTATGAGGAAATCGCTTTTTAACTGCCGGTCTCGATCAAAAGTGGAGTGGGCATAGTAGTCCCCTGAGTTCATGCAGCGACGTCCGCCAGACTGCCAGTGAACGTAACTCATCACTACCGTAAAAGCCCGTTCCCGTGCATAGAAGCAAAGATTAGATAAACTGCGCCTGACTTTTTCATCAATTGTTTCTGGCCTCAATGACAATTTTGAAACCATTAGATCCGTGAATAAAAAGTAACTGTCATTACTTAGTTGAGATAGCTCATATTGTTCAAAGTCCGGTGCTGCCAAATCTTTAGGCTGTCTAAATGCCCGATACCCATCAGAATGATTTCTTTTATCTGTAGGTAGGTAAAATGGAAATGCTTCTGATCTAAAGAGAACTCTCACAATAATATCTGAAGTGGAGGAGAGGGTGACGGGAATCCCAGTGTCTTTTAAGTCTATGATCTGAAAGCTATGTTCTCCAGGAGAGACGTAGATAGTCCCGGGACGAAGTGTTTCACGGGATATTTTAATGGGATAGGTGTCTACACTGAGACTACGGGAATTAACAAAGCCGGTGAAATACCTGATAAATTTTAGAAATCTTCTATTCTGGTCGTTCTCATTATCAAAAAGGCTAATTGTATTTGAAATGAGTCGACCGGTGTGTTCAGGGTTTACCGAATGGGCGCTAAATTCCAATTTATTCAGATAAGAAAATGTGGCCCGCATAATATAAGTGGCCTTGGCGCAATCAGTAGGAATTCCATAAAGGAGACTGTGCGGATTTGTGAACACATCTTGGGTCCAATTGTGCTTTACCCACTGGGAATATTTATCTTCCCAGTTCTGGTCCCAGGTATTTTGTGTCGGCCAAACAGAAGAAAATCCTTCTTGGCAGAATGTTATAATGACAAGAAAAAGCAAAACTCTAATGCTTTTGAAATTCATTTCGAATTCCTAAAGGATAAATCAAAGAGTTATGGGCTTGATCTTCACACACAACTGCTTTAGTGAGATCAGTTAAAATAATAATCGGATTTTGGGTTGGAAGTGGACACAGACTTTGAAATTTTGCCCGTATTCTTGCATCGTCTGCGGAGTCTCGGGGATCAGAAAAAACGTTTGCCGATGAGGTTGGAGTGAGAAGTGAAAATCCACGGCTGAACAGAAATATTATTTGGTTAGAATCCATGGGCGGCGCGCTTACTTCATAAATCCTATCGGCGTCTAAAAGTACAGATCTGACAACTAGGTCAGTGTCGCTAAGACAACCCAAGCACGAGTCTTGGGAGACCTCACAGTCAGACTGAGACTGACATAACTCAGAACAGAATAGGTCAGCAGATGAACAAGTGACTTGGAAAGTACGCGCCAATTCATTGCTAGAGTTTCTTTTGACAACTTCTTTGAGGGTCCAAGCAGGTGACGTCACCGACGCAAGAAAGAGGGCGAAAGCTAAAATGAATTTCATTTTAGGTTCCTACATGACTTTGTCTTTATAGCTGCTCTGAGGTTAACATAGGACGGCACGGAGTTTGGAGAACAGACAACTGGAACTCCCACTTCACCATCGCAGGCATCAGGCTTCATCCAGACATATTTACCTTTGGAATATTCTGTTTCCGCTATATAGGCCTCAGCCACATGATTTCCAGTGGACTCTTCATATCGCGCCACAGCTGATGAAACACAGAGGTCTTTCATACACTTTGCATTGTGGGCAAGTTCAAAGACGCATTCATCGGGAATGGATTCGTATTTTGTGTAGGTCTCTGCAACGTATTTTGGATTTACTTCCAAGGCGTATGGCATTTCTGAAGAGTTTGCCGATCTGAAATAGTCATAGGTAGCATCTAAAAATCTGACGCCAAACCTAAAGGTATTAAAATTTGAGGCAACAAGACCAATGGCCACTTTTTCAAAGGAGATTTGACAAGCGCCGCACACACTGGATCCAACTGTATCTGCTTTTCTAACACCAAAGGCGTCGCCCACGGCATCATTGGTTCCACCTTGTTTACAAACTCCCGCGGAAACACCGTGAAACGCGTACACAGCTTGGGATACGCTGAGGTGTGGGTTTTCTGAAACGACAACCGAGCAAGGGGCGGCAGCCCAGGGACCTAAATCAAGGACCAATGTTTTGAGAGTTTTTGTGCTGATTAAATTAGCGTCGTATTGAACATTTCCATTTTTTACAAGTTCGTTAAACGATGCAACTTTTGGAATCTGATAGTCTATCTTAAGATAAAACGGAAGGTAAAGAGCTCCAGAGATCAACGCTGAAATGACGTCTGAGACAAGTCTCTTCTTCCTTAATTGTTCAAACGCCCAGGGATTATAAATTTGGCAGGTTACTGCACCTGCGGAACTTTGGGATACGGATATGGAATTAATTGCCCCGCTTAAGAGCGGTTTGGAATAAAAACTGAGGCTGTACAAATTTACATAACTTTCAATGAGAAGTCTTGCACAATCAATAGAATCACCGCATAAAGGCTTTGATTTTAATGAGACGTACCCAGATGAACCCTGTTTCTGTGGAGTAGCATTCTCAAATGAATAATCGGAAAACTTAAGAGAAGAGAGAAAGTTTTGAAACCACGGTTTGAATTCCTTCACTGTAACTACATTTAAATCATCCCGTGCAAATGGATCAGAATATTTATCACAAAGTGATTTCAGCGGAGCAAAGTAGGTTTGGCTTAAAGTTGCAGCAGCTGAGGGAGTGAGGCCAGGGAAGGTTTTGTAGTCTAAGTTTTCAAATAAACTTTTCTGAGTCTGTAGTTCCTTAGCAAGCCCGCTGATCTTGGCATCCCCCACGCCTCTTCTTTCTGCGCAGAGAAGACTGAGGTCACTTAATGATTGGGCTTTAGTTCTAGGATCTTCAATTTGTTTTTCTATGTCGCCAATAAGATCAGCGGAGCTTTTCTGATTGGTGATGGCGGTCAAAAATAAAAGAGATTGATAGAGGGAGTTACTAGCTTGGGTTCGAGCTTGCATTATTCCTGAGAGAAGTTCTGAGTTTTCTACGTTCTTTGCGGATTTTTGCTCTTCCGCTTCATTTAAATAAGCTTTGTCTTCCCTTAGTTTGACCAAATCACTCACCAGTGAGTAAGTGGTGAGCTTGGAGGCTCCCTTGAAACTTGTCCCGGACGCAAAATTTCTCAAATCGTTAGCTGATAAAAAATCAGAACTGCATTCGGGCCGAGTGAGACCACCGCATCCCTCTGGAATAAGCAGAAGTTCTTCCTCTGGAGAGAGAGACTTAATTGTATTCCTGAATTGGGGTGTGACTGAATCAATTATATTTGAATAGCGCCATCCCCAACTCATATAGGCTCGGAAAGTATCCCAAAATCTAAAACCGTTACTCTGCCAATCATTAAGTTCTGCGGTTTGAGGTTTGGAAAGATCAAACTTCAGCATAAGATTAAAGTCTGTAGCATTTCTATGCATGAGGGAATCGCAGCGTTCTACATATTTTCCGGAATCCAAGTAAGCGAGAGCCAACCCTTCAAGCTCATCCTTTGTGGGCGCGGATGTCCTGAACTGCAAGGGCAGATTCTTTTTGATCAAGACGCAACCGATATTTGCTTTAGGTATATCTGTGGTAGATGTGAGCTCTGACTGTCGAAAATGACCTTCTAGAATCTCTCGGGAGTTTTGACACATTCCGCTTGTGCCACACCTTTGTTTTAAAGTTTTTAATTCCAAATCTGTTAATAGGGGAAGGGCACCGGAGGCCAGACGACCCAAGAGTAGTTCTGTCAATTTGAGATTTGCTCTTTGAAATTCTGTGACTGCTTCTGTCACCACCGCTGAGGGTTCTTCTCCAGCCTGCTGAGCCAACTTATAAGAGAGACGACTGATCTTAAATCCGTCTAAAAGAAAATAGACTTGTTTTGCAGCCTCTTGGCTTTGTCTGGAACATAAGTTTGAATTTGAGAATTTCATGTTCCAAAGATGTGGCTCTTCCTGAGCCAAGCTGAGTTGACTGAAAATTAAAGTAGGGATTAGACCTAACAGGAATTTAAACATTTAATTCCAAGCGATTAGTTGCGATTAATAGTACTTTGACCGTTAGTGCACTGGGTACCCAAGAGGCTCTTAGCAAAAGCTAAATTGAGCTCGTAGTCTTTTGAAGTAGTGGGATCTTTTTGATTCATGCTGGCCATTGCAAATTCTTTAGTTGAGCTAATCTGGGCATATGTTTTAAGCATTATATAAAATGATTCATCAATATTCACAGTGTTTGTGTTGCTGAACCAGATTAAGGTCCCAGAAAATAAAGAGCTTGTACCTCGATTGTAACCACTATCAGTATAAACGTTTACTGCGCTACTATTACCATTGCTTAAATTAGCCCCTTGGCCAACCCCACCATTTAAAATAATTTGTGAGCCATCGCATTTATAGACGTAAAATGTGCAAAGGTTATTTCCGTTGCAATGAGCTTGGACGGATTTGACGTTTTTGGCGTCTATTTTTGCAAATGTATCGGCTTTAGCTGCTACTGCGGGGTCATTTGATAAAGCGTTCCCTCCGGGGATTTGATTCATATCGAGAGCTTGTTGAGCTTGAGTCGCGACACCACAAAAAGTGAGGACTACGGCAAATAGAATTACTTTCATTTTTTTCTCCTGGTTTGAATTGGTAAAGGGGATTCGATTTTAATTGGATTTTTAAGACAAGATATCTGAGTGGGTTTAGTTAAGTAGACTGCTTTGGATAGCTCATTAAGTGATGATCTCTTTACCATCGCCAACGGTTTGAGTTGGACTCTGCCGTCAGTAATAGTCATTTTACTTTCACTTTCAATTTTTATAAAATCAGCTACTTCAGACATATCTAAACAAGAGCCGCCGGGGCTTTGAGAACAAAATCTTAAAAATTTAACCAGCCAAGTTTTGCCAGAGTCTTTTATTTCTCCCGTACCATCCGAGTTTAATAGGGCATCAAAATCTAACTCGGGAATGACACTATTAAAATTGAGTTCGGGTAGGGGGGATATGACAGGTAGACTGCCAAAGCCACTCATTGAATTTCTTCGGCCAATTGGTGCAGTCTTGGCAGCATCCCGCAGTGAAACTCTATTCATCCGTTCGAAGTACTGGTCTCCCGCATTAAGAAAGGTCTTAATTGCGGAATTGGGATTAATCATTGTAGAAACTAAAACTAAGGAATCGCCAGTTTCTGCTTTTTCAATGCTGCTATTGAGTTGGATGGAATTCCAATTATAAATAACGGCGTTGGTGACCGGGGAGCCATCTAAGCCTTCCCACTGGGCAGGAACGATGGAAGCATTGTACCATTTACCTAAAAAAATCCTATCCGAGATAGAATTCGCCTTAGCTAAATAGAGTTCATTTCTGACTAGAAGAGGCACTCTATAGGATGAGGAATTGAGGCAAGACGCTTCCCCACATTTTTCTGACTTATTTCTAACCAGATATTTTGCCGAGGCTACAAGTTTGGCCTTTACATTCCCACTGATTTTTAATTGGGCAAAATCGAAATCAACACTGTAGTCAGATGGACGCACAAACTGAAATTTAGAGCTCTTAAAGGCCGTCTTTCCGTTTTGTGTCGCATTACTTAAGTCAGAGTTGATGACAAGCTGAATATCTTTACTGGCTACAGGATCAGCCACGCGGCCGGTCTGCAAAATCCTAATAGTTCCTTCTAGATTTCCTAAACCGCTTTTTAAAATATCGGTTTGATAGCACTCCTCTTTAATGACGGGAAGAATGTGATATCCTCCCGTTGGTTTCTTAATTTGGCAATTATCTCCTGAAATAAGAAATTTAGTTTTTTGCGAATTGAGGGAAACGTAAGTGCAATTTGGTTTAGCAATGGGTTCAATGGCAATTTCATTTAAACTTGTCACTTCCAAACCTACGCACTCATTCAAGTAGGAATAAATTTTCTTATACTGAGCCGAATGTCCCTGTGTATCATAGGGAGTAATCAAGTCAGAATCTAAGTTGCAAGTTATGGGCAGCGCATGAAGCATAGTCGATTCATAATATTGAGGTTGATAGTTTTCAGGATTATAACTCAAAGGAATTTTTGCTAACTGTAGAGTGTCTCCATCATTTCCAGCGCACTTGTCTATGGAGATTGCATTGGACTCTTTGGAGTCTAAGAAATCCCACTTCTTTTCTTTGAAACTCACTACTAGCGTGGATGGTTTTAGAAAAATATCGTCAGAACTTCTTCCTGCAGTACAAGTGGCAGCAGAAATGGAAGTAATACAAGGGATGAGAACCAGGATAGATAATTTCAAAATGTGGTTTTTGAAGTTCATGGTTCTCACCCTTATCAATTAGTGAATAGCTGAATTAGTCAATTTTGTACGGGGATCGGTGATATCCGTCCATGTACATACTTCAGCGCCTTCGAGATCATTGTTACGGAAATTCGGTAACTCTGACTTCCAATTGGTTTCTTTGAAAACGTATCTGACCTTGCAGAATTTTTGAACTGGCAGGTCATGTCCGAGAGGAATTTTTAATAGTGATTCTTTAAGTTCCATTTCTTCTGAGAGAGCGAAGTTGGGTCCGCCCATGGGAATTCCTTGACCGTCGGTGGTAAATACTGTGTCTGCCACAGAATTTCCGCACACTCTGAAAACTTGAACAGTAAGATCGGAAAGATCTAGATAACTTCCTCCACCAATTGTTAAACCGGTGCGATCATTATCCAGTGGATATGAAGTGAGTCCGTTATCAGCAGAGAAAGGAATGGCGGTTACTTCAGTATTAGTTGCAATTTGTCCCAAGATTCCCGGAAGCTTTGTACCGCGATAACAAATATCTATGAAATATGAACCAGTGTAAATTTCTGCAGAAAATGCTGTATAAACATTTGTAATGGAGTGGTTAAAGGAATCCGCCTGAGTGTAATAAGTGGACGATGGACTGAACGCTGCCGAATAGGCAGGGCGAGATCCTAAATTGATTGGAAGAGCTCGCTTTTTATTATTTGGTGTGTAGTCTTCCCCGTAAGCTCCGATTTGATTCACATTGGCTGCGCCAACAAAGCTGGGACACTTACAAGGTGTACTGCAATTCTCCTTGGCGTTGGAGCATGTTTTTGCTTCTGTGCAGATGTTTTCTTTGGCTTTTTTGCCGCCGAAATAACAAACCAAACTGGGCGGCGTTACTGTGGCAACTCCAGCATTGCAGGCGTAAATATCTTCACCTGACGAAAATATTTTTGACTTAAACCTAAGGCTGATGGCCTCTGACGGGACTTGCGCGAGCAAAACTAAACCTAAAACAGCGAAGTTCGCTATTTTGAACAACTTCATAAACTCTCCTTGATACAAGTGTTGTTGAAAAATAATTAAATGAACGAAGTTCACTTGAGCAAGGCGTGTACCAGGAAAGGCTTTCAGGGTTTTTGGAAAATTTTCCGCAGCGGTGTCGGATTTCTAGTCAATAAAAGGATGTGATTTTTAGATTTTGTTTAGAAGTTCAACGATTTCACGGTTACATCGGTTGCAAATCGCGATCTTCTGCCGACTCTTAGAAATGCATTTTGTAAAAATTTATAACGTTTGCGAAGAATTCGCCAAGTTCCAAAGTGGGTAGGTCTACCGTATTAATTCATACCCTCGGGCGTAGGTGCTGTTTCCGGCGCAATATCGCTTGTGCCACTAATTTTGATTCCCTGAGCATTAGTGTTGGCCCAAGATTCATATTTGGCCTGATCTTTTTTGTACATTTGGTGATAAAAGAAAGCATACCAATTCCCAATGCTCACTCCTTCAATAACTGGCATTCGGCCTGTAAGAGGATTAACACCCATGACTACGCCTTGTGCCTCATGGATGTCGATTCTTCCAGAACACACTCTTCTTTTTAGCTCATCCTCCACTTGATCCTTTAACCGAGCACCTGGAATATCATTTGAAGACGAAGGATTATAGGGCTGTGGCCAAAGATTTCCGGAGACGCAAGGATGATTACCTTGTGACATATCTACATCGCCCTGGCGGCCGCAATTAGATCCTCCTAGTTCTAAAGAAACAAAGTGATCAATCTCATAACCCTTCCCTCGAACACTCAGATCTTGAGTGAGCTTATTAGGCATGTTGCTGAATCTTTGGACATAATCTGCAAACACTTGTCTTGCCACGGACGCGGGGACTCTTCTTACGGTCGAAGTATACAGGGGGCGGCACACGTCATTCACGTCATGAAAATGGGGATCATTTTGATCGATAACCACAATAATCTCTACGGCTTTACCTCTGTAGTTGGGGTTATGTGATTTAGAAAGAGCCTCGTCTACTCGCAAGTCCCCTTGAGTGATTTGAGGATCAGGAAAAAGAACTTTCATTTCGTCCGCAGAGAAGGTCAGTCGATTCAAATCAAAGGCAGAAGAGGCGGTGCCCACTAGTAAAAACAAAACTGAAAATATAAATCGTTTCAATGTCACTCCAATGTAATAAAGTACTCACTATTTATACTCGTAGAAAGATTAAGTGTATCTGAGGAGCCTATTTACAATTTGTGTGCCGTACTATTAACAAAAAGTGGAGCGGCAGACGAGATTCGAACTCGCGACCCTCAGCTTGGGAAGCTGATGCTCTACCAACTGAGCTACTGCCGCACATGGTGACTGACATTATAAATTTGGTGGATTTTAGTCAATATTTCTCCCTATTATGACTCATGGAAAATACAGATTTTAGTGACCGCCTAGAGCGAGAGCGGGCCCATGGCCAGGAAATTTTAAAAATGAACGAGGCCAACTGGGGCTGGGGAACGCCGGCAGGTGCAATCAGAAAGAAACGACGGGCAGACTTTTTGTCCTTTGAAGATTGGACGCCGAATGACCGAGCCAGCAAGAAAGTACTGGAAGTTGGCTGCGGAACTGGAACCTTTACAGGTTTTTTGAGTTCAAATTTTACTGATCTTGTCTGTTTAGATATTTCTGATTATCTCTTGAAAGAAGCGCAGACAAAACTTCCCAGTGTTAAGTTTAAATTAGGCGACATTCACCGCACTGAATTTCCCAGTGATAGTTTTGATATCATTGTGGGTTGCAGCGTTCTCCACCACTTAGAGTGGAACATAGCCCTCAAGGAAATGTATAGAATTCTAAGACCAGGGGGCGTGATTAGGTTCAGCGAACCCAATCTTCTCAACCCACAAATTTATTTACAAAAGAATTGGAAGTGGTTGAAAAAAAGGATGGGAGACAGTCCTGATGAATATGCGTTCACTTCTTTTCAGATCAAAGAAAGTCTTGGTACTTCAGGGTTTAAAAATATCAAAGTAGAGCCTTTTGAATTCTTACACCCTGCAACTCCAGTGTCACTCATTGGTCTAGTCACTAAGCTTGAAACTTTTTTACAACGTACATTTTTGAAGGAAATTGGTGGAAGTCTTAAAATCTCTGCTCAAAAATAAAACCCTGTGGCCCGCCCTGATTTTGGGAGTGGGCATACGCCTGATTTGTCTTTTCTCATCTATTGGTAATTTGGGTTACCACGGCGGGGATGCCTATAAATATATTGCCATTGCAGAAGACCTTTTAAAAGGAATCTATCTACCCAATGCTATTTTACCTCCGGTATATCCAGCAATCATCGCTCCCTTTCTTGGTCTCTTCCATACACTATGGCCATTAGGCCTTATCAATATTATCCTATATGTTTTATTTGCATCATGGATTTTTGTAAGAGTGAATGAGAAGTTTTCTCACCGAGCTGCGGTGATTTGTTTTTATTTTCTCAGTATCGACCCCGTTTGGATTGCGCAAACTATTATTGTTGGAGCAGATTTCCATGGCGCGCTATTTTTCGGTTTAATTCTGTTTTGTTTATTGATGTCAAAAGAGAATAAATCTCCGGTGTTTCATACTATTGTTGGTGCCTCGTTAGCCTTGGACGCACTGATCAAACCGGTTTACATTTATGCTCTTCCGCTATTTTTATTTTTCTATCTCAAACCACTGAGACTAAAAAGTTATCTTTTTTGTCTTCTAGGATGGACCCTTTGTTTTGGTCCTTACATTGGATACAGATATTTCAACACCGGTACATTCAGCATTTCTGAACACACAACCATGAATGTGGGACAATACGCTTTAGGAAATATTTTGATAACAAAAGGAATCACTGATAATTATGAGAAGTCTGTAGAGCTTGTTCAAAAAGATTTCAGCCAAGTTAGGTTAACAGAGTCACAGTTGACCTGGAACCGTTACATGCTGGGAAAAATTTGGACAGACAAAGTTATTTTCATGAAAATTTGGGCCATCAATATTTATAAAACTGTGTTTGGTGCTCCTAATCTTTCTTTTGTTCGATTCTTTAACGGAGACGTCAAAGACGGCCCAGGAATATGGATACAATTTATTCGCTCTCACGGGTTGGTAGACAAAATAAGAAACGTCAATTGGTTATGGATTCTTGGTTTAATTGTCACGCTGGTTGAGAAGCTATGGATGATTATACTGGCAAGCATTGGGTCAAGGAAATTATGTCTTGAGAAAGATTATGGAAATTTAATTGGCCTTTGGTTTTTGATTATTTATTTTGGCATTTCTCCCTTTGCATTTGGAGATCCTAGATATTTCTTGCCAGGAACCTTAGCGCTCTTGTATTTGACTTGTTACTTAAGAGGTGAAAATGAAAGAGTACCAACCATTTGAAGCAGTCAAATATTTGAATAACACTGGGGAATCAGATCCTCTGCGCTACTATACAAAGCCAATTGTGGGAGCCGTGTTTAGAAAGAGAATTACACTGGGGCTTGATCTTCTCAGAGGCTCTAAATTTAACAAACTGGTAGAAATTGGGTATGGCAGTGGGTTTCTGATGCCTTATTGGACAAATATTTCAAAGGAAGTATTTGGTTTAGACATCGATGCCGAACCAGAGAAGGTCTCTCAAGATTTAAGAAAGTTTTTTGATAGAGCTTTGCACCTGACCAAAGGGGACATGCTCAGCATGCCGTATCAAGACGGCACTTTTGACTGTTTAGTTGCCTTTTCAATTATGGAACATATTAAGGATATTGAGGCTGCCGTACGGGAAATATCCAGGGTGGTGAAGCCTGGGGGAAAAATCCTCATCGGCATGCCGGCTGTGAATAAGGCCATGGATTATGGGTTTAAGGCCATTGGATTTAAAAATATTGATCATCATCACGTGACCACGCCAAAGGAATTCTTTGAAGTGGCAAAGAAGTCTTGGAAGTTGTGCGCACACAAAACTTTACCGCTAAAAATGTATCATGAGTTTTTATTTGAAAGGTGATTACCGGGGAATAACGGAGTTGGTCATAAAGTGGTTGTGGGATTGCTCAAGCTGCAGCCTTCTATTTGTTGTTTCTCTGATGAGGCAAATTTCTTCCGCAACTCCAGCCTGGTCCCCAGCATCGCCGACGCTGTAATCAAATTTGCAATCATTGTCACGAAATCTCATCCAGGATCTCTGAGCTACTGTGAGTATGACGGCCCTTTGGGTTTTTTCTGCGGCCTTTAAATCCCTGATATAATTATCAAACACAGTTTGTAAAAGCTTATCTTCTTGTTCTAGCCGCTTTGACCAGCAGGCAGTCATTTTATCTGTTCTGTCATTGGAGATGCAGCCGGTAGATAAAACATCGGATTTTGCGATTGAACATAAAAGAAACAAAGAAATAATCAAAAGTGTCTTCATGGAGGGCAAACTACAACAAACTAGCGTCTAAATAAACTTAATTTTTTTGGCAGCATACGCACACATTTTTAGGAGTAACCACCCATGGGTGAAGCGACTGATATTGGTCTCGCCGTAGGTTCTCTCTCTGTATCTGATGGGAACTTCTACAATTTTTAAATTTTGTTTTGCAGCTCCAAATAATAAATCAAAGTCTCCAAAGGGGTCAAAGTCCCCAAAATAGCTGCGATTTTCCGCAATCATATTGTAATGTTTACGCTTTAAAACCTTGGTGCCGCACAATGTATCTCGGAATTTCTGAGACAAGAGCCAGCTGAAAGCCCATGCAAAGAATTTATTTCCCAGCAGGTTTAAAAACCGCATGGCTTCTTTTTCCATGGGATACACAAGTCTCGTGCCGTTTACAAATTCTCCCTTACCGCTTTCTATGGCCTCATGAAACTTGGGCAAATCTTCTGGGGGAACGGTGAGATCCGCGTCTAATATAAAAAGCACATCTCCAGATGCATGTTTGAATCCGTGCCTCACGGCATCGCCCTTTCCTTTTCCAGGCTGCTGTAAGATCAGAATATCCTTATCTTGGTGAGAAAGTTTCACTCTCTGGATTTCACGCCAAGTGTCATCGGTGGAGTTTCCCTCTACAAAAATTATTTGTTGATGAACACCAAACCGAGGAAGACGTTTAACTGCTGCTTCAATGTTACCCATTTCATTTCGAGCGGGAATAACGATGCTTACGCTCAGAGGCTCAGACTTTACGGGACGCTTTCTCAATATATAATACCGCATCAACGTCATGGATTTTAAAATCGGGAGATGAATGAGAATTTTATTAAAGAACCACGAAATACCTGGAATATATTTAGGTATGAGCATTCTTTTGTAAGAACTGACAATTTCAAAATCTTCTAGAAAAAATAAATTTGTCATGTCTGTGTCAGAAAGCCAATTTTGATTGGGACTTGTTGATCTCATTTTTAATTTTGCACCCAAAGAAAGAATGGGTTCCCAAAAAGCATTGTAAGTTGAAACGATGAGTCGAGTTTGAGGATCGCAAATTTCTCCCAATCCTCTAAGAACCAGTTGCACGTCACTCACTTGACTAAGAAGTCCATTGGCGATGACATAATCAAAGCCTCTTCCCGCCAGTTTTTTCATGGACTGCACGTTTTCAGCGCGAGCATTGACAGTCTCAATTTGGGAATACTGGCGATTTATGGAGGAAGTCATGGTGGTACTGGCGTCAACCGCGACAGCTTTGCTGCCTTCGAGGCCGGCTAACAATTCCCCGGTACCAGCCCCAATTTCTATTATAGTTTTACCGGGTGAAATGAGAAATTTATGAAACTTTAAAATTTCATCATAGAAATAAGTATTCTTTTTTCGCCATGACTGAAAATTTTCAACATCTTGAGTATAAAAATCTGAAACCAGATTTTCAATTTTGCTCATTGAGGATAGAGACCACGGAGCAGCATCGCCGAACTCACCCTGTGGACCGCTGCCACCATTGCAGCCTTTCGGGTATCAATTTTTTGCTTGAGGGAATGTTCCAAAACCACTCTGAAATTTGCGTTCATCATCTCCCGCAATCGTGAATTGATTTCTTTTTCACTCCAAAAAAAGTTTTGTAAGTCCTGAACCCATTCGAAGTAACTCACAATAACACCGCCTGCATTGGCTAAAATATCTGGGATCACGAACACACCATTATCCACCAACGCGTGATGGGCTTCTAAAGTCACTGGGCCATTGGCGCCTTCCGCGATCATTCTAGCTTTAATTTGGTTCACGTTGTCTTTATGAATGACGCCGTCAATGGCCGACGGAATGAGGATGTCACATTTCATACTGAGTAAATCTGCGTTGTTGATTTCTTGAGCCTCTTTATAACCTTTAAGAGTCTTATTTTTAGAGTAATGTTCCTTCACTGCAGGAATATTCAAACCACCTTCATTATAAAGTGCGGAGCTCACATCACTTACCGCAATAACAGATAGACCCAACTCATGGGCACAGGTAGCGGCAGATGCTCCTACTTCTCCAAAACCTTGCACCACCACTTTTACGCTGTGATCTTGAGTCCACCCTAAGTGCCTGCACGCTTCCTCTACGGTATAGATAACTCCGCGACCTGTACTGGTTGACCTTCCCAAGCTTCCGCCAATTTCAATGGGTTTTCCCGTAACAACGCCGGGAACTGCATAGCCTACTTCTTGGCTGTAAGTATCCATAATCCAAGCCATAGTTTGCGCATCAGTACCAATGTCAGGTGCCGGAATGTCTTTTTCTGGCCCGATGAAGCTTGAAATTTCACTGGTGTATCGTCGAGTGAGTCTTTGCTTTTCTGCTCGAGATAATTTTGTAGAATTAACTTTTACTCCACCTTTGGCGCCGCCCAAAGGGAGACCGGCTAGTGCACATTTGAAAGTCATAAGCATGGCAAGGGCAGAAACTTCTGAGAGGGTGACATCTTCATGATACCGGATACCACCTTTGCAAGGTCCTAACGTCGAACTATGTTGAACGCGGTAACCGCTGAAAACTTTCACAGAAGTGTCGTCCATACGGACAGGTACAGAAACCATAATGGCTCGTTTTGGCTTTTTCAAACGCTCGTGAATATTTGGATCCAGTCTCATGACTTCAGCCGTTTCATTTAAAAGTTTGAGGGTGTTGGCGTAAAGATGTCCTTCGACCAAATTATCCATAGATACTCATCTCCTGTTGTTTTGAGATCGTCAGTTTGTAAAAATCGAGAGATGAAAGCAAGTATTTTCCATGCTAACGCAACGCATGGTAGGCTAAAATCTGCCCATGACGAATGCACCTCGGAAAGTTTTGATCGCACGGGTAGACCGCATTGGGGACTTGGTCCTCACTTTGCCCATGGAAAATGCTTGGGGCCAAGGAGCTCCAGCCGATAAGGTGTACTGGCTGGTTTCAGAAAACACGAAATTTCTTTTTGAAAGCCATCCGCATAAAGAGCGTGTTTTCACCGGGAAAGATTCTGGAGAATTAAAGACAATCTTGCGCAGGGAAAACTTTGACGTAGTTTTGTCTGTGCATGTGCCTTGGTGGATGGCCTTCGAATTTTGGAAGGCGCAAATTCCGCTGCGGGTTGGAGTTGCTTCTAAATGGTATTCTTGGTTTTTGTATAACAAGCGGGTGAGGCAGCGGCGCAGCCAAGGCCTTAAAAACGAGGCTCTCTACAATTTGGAATTAGTCAGTGCTGCTCTAAATATTCCCACAATAAAACTAAAATCCTATGACCTGGCTGCCGATGAAGAAAAACGAAAAATCTGGAAATCTCAATTGGGCGAAGGTTTCATCGTCATTCATCCAGGGATGGGAGGTAGCGCAAGGAATTGGCCTCTTCACCATTACCGCGAACTTGCTGAGAAACTTATTTCCTCTGGAAGCGTCATCGTGGTCACAGGAAGTGCTCTAGATAAGAAAATAATTGATGAAACTGAAATTCTAAAAGTGCCCGGGGTGATTAACTTAGTAGAAAAAACACCGCCACCTGATCTTCTCGCGGTTTTAAGTTTAGCCTCTACCGTGATTGCGCCGAGCACCGGAGTTGCCCACATGGCGGCGGCTTTGGGAGTGAGAACTTTTGGAATTTATTCTCCCGTTCGAGTTCAGGCCCCTTTACGTTGGGCTCCTCTGGGCCGTGAAGTAAAAGTTTTTGTTCCCAACGTCAATTGCCCTGGTATTTTTAATTGCTTGGGGCCTGCGTGCCCCCACTACGATTGCATGGTACAAATAGATGTGGACACCGTTGTTAAGTCTGTGTTGGAAAGGAAGACATGAAAATTGCGGCTGACAAACTTGTAGGTTTTGTAGATCAACTTCGAGGAAAAAAAATCCTTATCATTGGTGACGTGGGCCTTGATGAATATGTCATCGGACAAGTTAAGCGCATCAGTCCTGAAGCTCCTGTTCCTGTGCTGGAAGTTTCCTCTGAAGATAATCGCTTGGGTCTGGCATCAAACGTTGCGGCAAACGTAGCATCCCTCGGGGGAGAGCCGTGGTTACTTGGAGTTGTGGGAAATGATTCCACCGCGGCAAGTTTTCGGGAGCAATTAAAAAAGAATAAATGTTCAGACAGTTTTTTAGTTGTGGATGAAGGCAGGCCAACTACAAGAAAGCTTCGGGTTATGGCGGGGCAACATCATATTGTTCGAGTCGATTTTGAAAAGAAAAAGTTTCTCAGTGCTGAGGTGGAAAAAAAAGTATTGGAAGGCTTTGAAAAATCCGTCGGTCTGTGTGATGCCGTAGTTCTTGAGGATTATGCTAAAGGGGTCCTCAGTGAAAAATTAATTCAACAAATAATTTCGGGCACTCATAAGCGTGGAAAGATAGTCACTCTAGATCCCAACTCTACAACACCGGTGAATCATTATCATGGGGTGGACTACGTGACACCCAATACGGATGAGGCGCTGAAACTTTCCGGATTAAATTTAGATGATCTTAGAACTCCGTCAGATACGTTCCATGAAGTGGGACAGGAGCTGCTGAAAAAACTTGGCGCAAAAGGAGTGATCGTAACCCGTGGACGTGAGGGCATGAGTGTGTTTACGCCTGGTGGCCCGGCGGCGGGACAACATATTCCCACTTATGCGAGGACAGTTTTTGACGTGACCGGTGCCGGTGATACCGTAATTGCTACTTTTACATTAGCACTCACTGCAGGTTTAAGTTTAGAGGAGGCATGTGTGCTATCTAATTACGCAGCAGGAGTAGTAGTAGGTAAAATCGGATGTGTCTCGGCAGATCCAGAAGAATTGAAAAGATATATTAAAGATAGAGGGTAAAACCTAAGATTGTTTGGGGTATTCCAAGTTTTGAACTTCCAAATTTTCCCATCTTCAGAATTCGGATCTTCGTTAAATTTGTTGAGTTGTTTAAAGCCTAAATAAGTTAAGCCTAGTCCACTCACTGCTGTGACTAATATGACTAGCCAACTCAAATTAATAACGTCATTCATTTGCGTAGTTTAGCATTGTTTTGCTAATTTGACAGTTAACTGTCAATTGCGGGATTGGGAATCAGGAGCGCCTGTTACAGCCCAATACACTTCAAAAATTCAAGGCTACTGATATCGCCGACGGCCATCATCAATGGGTCACCGCTATATTTCATATTTGCAGCATGGTACACGCAGCGTTCGACTTTTGCCGAGCTTGCCTTTGAGTCAAGGCATCTCAAATATAAATCAAGAGCGATTTGAGAAGTTTCAC